>CAMWVZ010000015.1 GCA_947177845.1 uncultured Bacteroidales bacterium
TAAGGAAATTAAAGTATTTTACCATGGTCATTCCGTGGGCGCCGCCCAGATAGGTATACTTTTCGAGGCGGTAAGTTTGATAGATTCTTCCCGTGTCGAGAATACGGCCGTTCATTATATATTCATACGAAAAAGAGGGCATATCTTCGGCAGAAAAAATCTTGCGGAGTTCTTCCCCGTCCCGACGGAAATTTTCCTGCACGGTATCGTGGTAGCGGGCGGCCGCCGTTATAAACGACACCTTGTCTTGGATAGAGAAGGCCTCTTCGACGACCGCGCAGTTCAAGGCCGAAAAATCTTCTCCGGAGAAAAAATCCATATCGAGGCGGAGCGTGCAGGCGGGGCCGTCTGCTTCATCCAACAAAATCCTTTCGTTCAGTACAAGCCGCTGCATAGAGAGCGGTTCTTCGGCTTGCCGCACATCGGTGGAAGTCTTGCAGGAAGTGGCGAACAAGAAGCCGCCGAAAGCCGCCAAAAGCGTTATTCTGAGTTTCATAGATAAGATTGTATTTATTAATATAAGAAAACCCCTCCAATCCAAAAAGGAACGGAGGGGCTTTTACGAAACATCGCGTTCCGCTTATTTTCCGAAATATCTGCGGAACAAGCCGGCGAAGCCTTGTCCGTGACGCGCTTCGTCCTTGGCCATTTCGTGAACGGTGTCGTGAATGGCATCCCAGTTCATCTCCTTGGCGCGTTTGGCGATACGCATCTTGTCGGCGCAGGCACCCGCTTCGGCGAACATACGTTTTTCGAGGTTGGTCTTGGTGTCCCAAACCACATCGCCCAAAAGTTCGGCGAACTTGGCGCAGTGTTCGGCTTCCTCGAAAGCATAGCGTTTGAAAGCTTCGGCGATTTCGGGATAGCCCTCGCGGTCGGCCTGACGGCTCATTGCCAAATACATGCCTACTTCGGTGGCTTCGCCCATAAAGTGGGTGTTGAGATCCTTGCGCATCTCGTCGTCGGTGTCCTTGGCAACGCCGATGGTGTGTTCGGTTACGAAATTCAACGCGCTTTCATCTTCCACCAATTCTTTGAACTTTTCGGCGGGAGCACCGCATTGGGGGCATTTGGCGGGAGGATTGGCTCCCTCGTACACGAATCCGCATACCGAGCAGATCCATTTTTTCGTCTTAACCATAGTTTTGTTTTTTAAGGTTTATTGTTTATTAATTCACCGTCACCTTTTCCAAACCTGTTTCGGTGAGGCGGAGAAAGAGTATGTCCGTGTCTTCGAAGCCCGGCAAGTCCGTGCGGGAATGCGGGTTGAAAAACCGTTGTGGGGCATCGGCCTCCTCTTCGTCCAAATGACGCAGGAAGTTTGCGTTATGATGCGAAAGTCTGTCTAAAAGCCACGCGAACGAAGTGTATCCCTGATAGGCCAGATACGAGGGGAGGGTTTTGTGCAGGAGATAGTAGCGTTTGGCGAACTCCTTATAGGTGGCGTCGTTTTCGTTGGGCAGGAACGTGGTGTAAATCGTGAGGTTGTTCTGCAGGAAATAGCCGAGCTCGATGGAGGAATAATCCAACCACGAAACCGGTGCCACAATCGTGATGTTCTTGCTCTGACGCAAGGGGAGCACCGTTTTCACCGCCGTGATTTCCTTGGCGTAGAAAGGCACGATTACATAGGGCGTGGACGTGGGCAGTTCCGAAAGCACGGTCTCGAGGTCGGGCGAAAACATACGGTATTCGGCCGAGGGCAGGAGTTCGAGCATTTTTTGCGCTTTCTTTTGCTCGGAGGGCGTGGAATCGGACAAAATCAACACTTTGGATTTGGGATGATATTGCTGGATAAGCCGGGCGATAGCCTGCCGTTGCGTATGGTGGGACGCGCAGAGCTGCACGAAGAAAGGATTGCGCGCGGACATCGAATCCCTTTCGGAAACGGGGTGAATGACAGGGATACGGTGCAGGAGGGAGAAACTGTCTATCTTGGGGTACTGCACCGCGTAGGCCGCCGCCATAATGGCATCGGTGCGGGCGAAGGCGGAATCTTGCAGAATTTCGTCCAGACGGTCGGCCGATTCGGTGAGGTCGTAGACTTCAAGACGCAGGAAAGGTGCCGGAACGGCTTCTTCCTCTGTCGTGGGCGCAAGGTCGGCTTCCGCTTCTTGCGTACTGTCGGCCACAGGGGTTGGTTCGGCAAAGAATTCGGGGTTGCGGTGTTCGAGCCACGCCAAGCCCGCACCCTCCATAAAGGGCAGGTAGACATAGGCCCTGCGGTTGTCGGGCGTGGAACTGTAGAGGGGCAGCATCAAGGCGATGTTCAAGGTGTCGCGGTAGTCCTTCACATCCAAGGTATCCAACACCTCTTCTATTTCCGTTTCCGCAAGCAGGGTGGAGTCGGCGAAAACCGTCATGCCTTCCTCGCTGTCGTTGCGGTCGGCCTCGGCTTCGGCACGGTCGGAATCCTGCATATCGCGTTTTTCCATCTTCTCGTCTTCTATTCGCGCCTGTTCGCGTTCCACTTCCTGCCGTTCCAGCAGGGCCACCGCCCACGGCTTGCGCCCCTCGAAAGGAAGCAGGCTAACGCCCTCCGCCACCAACGAAGCCTTGAAAGGAATGTAGATATATTCCTCAATCTGCACCTGATTGTCGGGCGAATCCTTCAGCATATCTTCCGCAGAGGCCTGATAAGCCTTTCCGATAGAATACATGGTGTGCCCTTTCTGCACTTGGTGCACGAAATACACCTTGCCCGAAACGGTGTCCACATAGCGCGAGATATACACGGGAGAAGCTTGAAAGCCTGCGGGATTTTGCGCCGAAAGCCACATCGCCCCCGAAAACATCAAAAAGAATACAGCCACCGAAGCGACCTGTAAAAACTTCTTCATACGTGTTTTGCTTTTACAATACGCGAATTTACGATTTTATCGGCATTTGACGCAACTAATCTTTCGCCACCACCCGTTCCAGCACACTTTCGTTTCCGGAAAAGTCGCGGGCTATGATTTTGAGGCGGTAGAACGAGCCGGGAAGCGGGTTCAGCACCCCGTTGTTCCGCAGAACCGAGTAGGGCGTGGCCCCTTTCTGCGGCATCACCCACGCTTTTTCGAGCCTCTTGCGGGTTTTGGCGTAGAAGAGCGGGTCGATATGTTGGCGGATATTGCTGTAGAGGGCGTTGGAAACTTCGCTCAGGCGATAGAATGCCAAGGTATCAAAATCCGAGGCAAAGGATTGTTCCATAGTTTCTTCGCGCACCAATACGGCCAATTCATACAGGCCGTAGTGAAAAGGCATATCTTGGATGGAATCCAGCGTGCAGAGACCGAAGGCGCAGGTTCCGTTCACCCAAAGCGTATCGGGAAGAGCCTCCGTTGCGTAATAGGCCGACACCGCTTCGTTGCCGAAAGGCAGCAGGGAGTCGGCGGGCAAATCCATGCAAAAGGCGGGTTCCTGCGTGTTGCGCGGGGAGAGTCTTTTGAACGAAGCGGTGTCGGCCTCATACAAAAGGTCTTCGTAAATCCCTTCCAAGGCCTGATACATCGCGCGGTCGTAGGCGGGGGCACCCATAAAGACTTCACGCATACAGGAATCTATGAAGGCATCATGAGGAGGAAGCGGAACGGACAGGTTCGGCGTGTGGATACGGGAAGCTTGGTATACCGCCATATAATAAAGGATAGGGGGCAGGGTGTCGGAGATTTCCAGACCGAAGCAGGCGGGATTGAGGCGGAGCGTATCGCGGCGCATTTCCAGATGCAGGTGCGGGCCGCCCGACGAACCGGTGTTTCCCGAGAGGGCGATGTGACGTTTGGGCGGCACCTTGATGTACAGGTTTTCCAGACGTACTTCGGGCGTGCGGCTTTGGCGCTGCGCTTTCCGAATGCGGCTTTCGAGCCCCATGCCGAATTGGGAAAGGTGGGCGTAGAGCGAAATCAATCCGTTTTCATGTTGCACATAAAGCGCTTTGCCATAGCCTGTTTTCGATACTTCGGCACGGATGATGTGGCCCGGGGCGATGCCGTAAACCTTGATGCCCTCGCGTTGCTGCGTGCGGAAGTCCATGCCTCCGTGAAAGTGCGTGGCGCGGAGCTCGGCGAAGGAACCCGAAATTTCGGGCGGAATATCCATAGGATAGCGGAAGAAAAGCGTGTCGGAGCGTTTCCACGCCGCCACATTTTTTTTCTGTGCCTCTGCGCGTGAGCAGAAAGAAATTCCCGTCAGGAAAATCAGCAGCGATACCCAAACCGAAAATCTGCGCATATCAGTTTGCTTTTCGGGCGTTACGGAGGTGTTTATCCATGCCCGATTTCCGATAGCCTTGCGCTTGCAGGAAACTCAGGATGAACTGCGCCTGTTCCTTTTCGTTGCGCGCGAGGCACAGCAGGCCCCAATAGTAGAGAACATCGTATTTTTTGTTCGACGAAAGGCGGCTGAACAAAGAAACCGGATGGGGTACGTATCGCGCTAATTCCAAAGAGTCGAAAAGGTTAAGCGCACGGTGGTAGGCATCCACGAAAGAGGCGATGTCCGTTTCGGGAACCGACAGCGCCTGCGCCAAGGTCTGACGGTAGAGCGCCCAATCCCGATACACGCTCACGGCCTTTTCCAAGTTGAGCGTGTCGAAGGGGCAGGAAGCGAATGTCTCCGCTTGGCTTTTGGCGCAAAGGTTGTGCAGGTTCTGCAATTCCGCTCCGGCGCTCTCCACATTGCCGTAGGAGAGTTGGCGATAGTATTTTCCGTAGAGGTCCTGTTCTTCCTTGTGCAGTTTGCGGCAGGCGTTTTCGTCTTTCTTTTCGCTGTAATCGCTCAGGATTTGCTGAATCTGCATTTGGGTGGAGAGGTCTTCGGGACGTTGCCGGCGGTAGGTGTCGAAGGCTTCTGCCGCCTGCGCATACAAGGCTTCGGCCTCGCTTTCCTTGTTTGTCCAGAGGTTGTAGACCGCTTTATTGACAAGCTGTTCCACCGCCGCCGTAGACGTGGAGGCATAGGCGGATGCAAAGTCGGAGTCGGGTTTGAATCCGTGTTCGGCCGACAGGCGGGCGGCGGAATCCAGCAGGGCGAGCGCCTGCGGGAAACGGCGTTTGCTGCGGAGGAAATAGGCCTGCTCCACGCAGGCGGCATATTGTTCCTGCGCCTGTGCGAGGGCGCGGCCCGACGGTTTCTGCTGTATCAGCTTGGGCTTCTGCTGGGGCGCGGGCTTCTCCGGCGCTTTCTGCGGCTTCTTCTGCTGCGGCGCAAGCTGCACGTTCTGCGGTTCATCCTGCGTTTCTTCCTGTATCTCGGAAGAAAGCATGATATCCTTGGCGGCTAAAAAGCGGTTCCAGTCTTCGTTCATATCCTGCTCCACATCATAGGCCACGGGAAGTTGAACGGGCAGTCCCGTCTTTTTCACAATGTCGTCCACCAAGGTGAGATAGTAGTCGCGTTCGTCGTCTTCGGCTTCCTCGGCGTAGGCAAGATAGCGGCAGGCAAGGAGATAGAGCAGGTCGAGCGAGGTGTTCATCCCGTTCATGTGCGCCTCGTTTTCCTTGAAAAAATCGTAGGCCATCATGGCGTATTTCTGCACCATGCGGTCTTGATTTTGGCGCCACACCTTTTCGGCTATCGCCATATACGACTCGTACAGACCTTGATACGCTCTGTTTTCCAACAACTTTTCCTTGTAGGTGAGGCGGTGGAGCGGAAAGGACTCCCGGCAATAGAGGTGTATCAGGCCATACAGATCCAACGCATCGCGGCAGCGTTTGTCTGCGAGCATCCGCTCCACCTGAAGCATGAGCGTGTCGTAGGTGGTCTGCGCCATGTTCCGCACCTTGGGGTTCGAGCTGTATTCCTGCAAGGTTCGGTTGAGATAGCGCAGACAGGCTTGGGCGTTGCGTTCTTTCTTGAGCAGGTAGTTCATTTTGAACACCACCGAGCGCGCATAGAAACGATTGTGCAACAACGACTTCTCGATAGCCTGCATGGCCGCTTCGTAGTCGGGCTTGGCTTGGTTCACCGCCTGCAGGGCCTGTATGTAGTAGAGGCTGTCTATATGGATGCGCATGGCGTCGATGACGCTTCGTTTAAGACGCAGCGCGGCAGACACGGGCGCGGGAGTGGGCTGGCCCATGGCCTCGCGCGCGGCAAAATCCTTTTCCAAGGCATCCAGACGGCAGTCCGACACGGGCAACACCTCCAAGGGAGTGGTGGGTATCTGTTGAATAAGCCGCACGATACTATCCGCTTCCCGAGGGGAGAGAGGGTTCTGCGCCGCGAGAGGAGCGGAAAGAACACCCGCCAAACCGACCGCAATCTGTAAAAATCTCCGCCTCATCTTCTATCGTTTTTCTTCCGCGTAGGCGGCAATGATTTTCGCTACCAATTTATGGCGCACCACATCGCGTGCGTCCAAACGCACGAAGGCGATGCCGTCCACTTTTTTCAAGATGCTTTCCGCCTGCAGAAGCCCCGAAGACTGGCGGGGCGGCAAATCCACCTGCGTTACGTCGCCCGTAATCACAAACTTGGCGTTCTTGCCCATACGGGTCAGAAACATTTTCATCTGACTTTCGGTGGTGTTCTGCGCCTCGTCCAAAATCACGAAGGCATGGTCGAGCGTGCGGCCGCGCATAAAGGCCAAGGGTGCGATTTCGATAATGCCTTCCTCTAAATACGTCAACAGTTTGCGATAAGGAATCATATCGCGCAACGCATCGTAGAGCGGTTGCATGTAGGGGTCGAGTTTTTCCTTGAGGTCGCCCGGCAGAAAACCCAAGTTCTCGCCCGCTTCCACGGCGGGACGGGTCAGGATGATGCGCTTTACTTCTTTTTCTTTCAGTGCTTTCACTGCCAATGCCACCGCCGTGTAGGTCTTTCCGCTTCCGGCGGGGCCCACGGCGAAGACAAGGTCTTGGCGGGCCACGGCTTCCGTCAGCTTTTTCTGATTTTCGGTGAGGGCGCGGATGATTTTTCCGTTGGCACCCGCCAGAATATAGCCTCCCCCGGCCTCGGCCTGACGGTGCATCTCTTCCGTCATCCCTTTCTTTCCGTCATCCTCCAAAATATTCTCTATGTCGCTGTCGGAAAGACGGTTGAAATGTTCGAAATGGAAGAGCAGCAATTTTATCTTTTCCTCAAAATCCTTCAGCCGCGCATCGTCGCCCATTACCTTGAGCAGATTGCCCCGCAGGATAATGTTCAGTTGGGGAAAGTAGCGGCGGATACGGTCGAGGCGTTCTTCTTCCAAACCGAAAATATCAATGGGGTGGTGCGGCGCTATGTCGATATAGATTTCACTCATATTCTTCTGCAAACTTACTCTTTTTTCCGATTTTCCGCGCGGCTCATCGGGTGATAGCGTTCAATGGTGTCGCGCAGGTAGCGGCGGTCGAGATGCGTATAGATTTCGGTGGTGGTGATGGATTCGTGCCCGAGCATATCCTGCACGGCGCGCAGGTCGGCGCCGCCTTCTATCAAGTGGGTGGCGAAACTGTGGCGGAAAGTATGCGGGCTCACGGTTTTGTGTATGCCCGCTTCGGCCACGAACTTCTTGATGAGCCGGAACACCATGATGCGCGAAAGCCCTTTTCCGTATCGGTTCAGAAAAACAATGTCCTCGTTGCCTTTCTGCACCTCTATGTGGCAACGGTCCAAGTCGATGTAATCGCGCACCTTCCGTATGGCCGTATGCCCCACCGGCACCAAGCGTTCCTTGTCGCCCTTGCCGAAGATGCGCACGAAACCGTCGTTGAAATAGAGCATGGAAATCTTGAGCGTTACCAATTCGGACACCCGTAAGCCACAGGCATACAGCATCTCGAGCATGGCCAGATTGCGGCGCCCTTCGGGCGTGGACTGGTCGATGACCGAAAACACCTTCTCGATTTCCTCATAACTGAGCACATCGGGAAGATGCCGCTTGAGCTTGGGCGTCTCCACCAATTCGGCGGGCGATTGCGCAATCACTTTTTCCAAAACCAAAAAGTTGAAGAAACTCTTGATGCCGGCCAAGATGCGGGCCTGCGAAGTAGGGGTCATGCCCAAATCGAGCAGATAGCCCATGAATTGCTCCACCTGTTGCAAGGTGATTTGCGAAAAGTCTACCTTCGGTTCGCTTTCCTCCTCGCTTTCTTCTTGCCCTTGGGTGCAAAACCTCAGGAACAGACGCACATCGTGCCTGTATGCCTCGATAGAGGCGGGCGAAAGGTGCTGCTCCAGTTGCAGATAGGCCGAAAAGCCCTTCAAATACGCGGACATGGACTATTTGTTGGCCGCGTCCTTCCGGGCATTGTCCTCTTTGATAAAGGTTTGAATCTGACGGGTGGCCGTGCGGGGATTGGCGATAGAGGCGCAACCGTTCACGCAACCTCCCTGACATACCATAAACTCGATAAGATTGGGCTGTCCTTCGCCTCCGCAGGTCTGCTCAATGGTCTTGAGGCTCTTGATGACAGCCTTGTCCACCCCGTCTATATAGAAAGGACGGATGGCATCGGGATTCTTGGCGTAGTGCTGCACGGCTTCGGTAACCCCTTTCGTATAGGGGAAGCCGCGTCCCCAGTTGTCGATATCCACCAAAGGATCTTCCTCGCATTTGAGCACGTCGATTTCGGCGGCCTGCAACATGGCGCCGAGTTCTTCGTAGGAAGCCACCCGGTCTATGTCTTTCGACACCATGGTTTCGTGCCGTTTCGACAGACAGGGCGCAAAGAATATCGTCACGCATTCGGGGTCGCGTTCCTTCACCATCCTTGCGGTATAAATCACCGGCGTGGCCGTGTGAGAAACATAAGGCTGGATATGGGGCAGATGCTTGCGTACCAATTCGGTGTAGGCGTGGCAACAGGAAGTGGTCATGAACTTCTGCTTGCCGCTTGCCACTTTTTCCTCAAATTCGGCGGCCTCGTTCCTGGCGGTCGTCACGGCACCTTCGGCCACTTCCACCACCTCGTCGAAACCGAGTTTCTTGATGGCGTTGACGATTTTGCCGGGCGAGGCGGGAAATTGCCCCATGATGGAGGGCGCCACCAAAGCCACCACTTTCTTGTCGGACTTGAGGGCGCGGTAAATCTCCACGAGATAGGTCTTTTCCATAATGGCACCGTAGGGACAGGCCTCGCGGCAACGTCCGCAGTAGATGCACTTGCTCTCGTCTATATGTTCGATGCCGTGTTCGTCTTTCGAAATGGCGTTTACGGGGCAGGATTGCTCGCAGGGAACAGCTTGATAGATAATGGCGTTGAAAGGACAGGCTTTCATGCAAAGCCCGCAGCTGACGCATTTGGAAGGATCTATGTGCGCCTGCTGGTCTATGGAAATGGCGCCCTTGTTGCAGGCGAAGGTGCAGGGGTGGCCGATGCAGCCGTGGCACATGTTCGTCACCACATAGTTCACCTGCACGCACGAACTGCACGCCAAATCGACCACGGTGAGGATGGCTTCGGTCTGTTCCGTGCGCTCTTCGGCCTGACGGGCGTAGTCGGAAAGCGGGGTCATCTCGTCCTTCTCATCGCGGATATCATAGCCTAAAATAGCCATGAAGCGGTATTTGAGCACGGCGCGGTCCTTATACACGCAACAGCGGGTAACCTCCTTGCCGTAGCGGGGGCGCATGAGATAGGGAACACGGTCTATTTCCTTCCGCAAAGTGCCGTTCTGTATCATCTTGCAGACCCGCGTGAGCAGGTCGCGGCGAATAAGCATAGCTTCGTTGTAAGCCATAGGTTCTCTAACTTTCTGTTTTATTTGTACCTAATTTGCAAAAAAACAAGACGGCAAAGATAGCACTTTTATACCAACGCGCCTAATGTTTTCTACGCTTGATGAGTTCCACCACAATCTGCACGGCGTTGGTGGCCGCGCCCTTGCGGATGTTGTCGGCCACCACCCACAGGTTGAGGCCGTTTTCCACCGAAAAATCGCGGCGGATGCGTCCCACGAACACTTCGTTTTTGTCGTAGGCGTAAATCGGCATGGGGTAGAGGTTTTGCGAAGGGTCGTCCGTCACCACCACGCCCGGCATCTCGCCGAGCAACCTGCGTACATCCTGCAATTCGAAACTCTTGCGGGTCTCCACGTTCACCGCCTCGGAATGTCCGCCCGAAACAGGCACGCGCACCACCGTGGAGGTTACCTGTATTTCGTTGTCGCGCAGAATTTTGCGAGTTTCGTTAAGAAGCTTGGTTTCTTCGGTGGTATAGCCCTGTTCGTCGAAATCGCCGCCATGAGGCAATACATTGTGATGAATGGGGTGCGGGTAGGCCCTGAGCGGGCTTTCCTCCCCCTTTTCTTCGTATTCCATCTGCGTGAGCCCCTTGATGCCCGAACCGCTCACCGATTGATAGGTGGCGATAACCAAGCGCTTGATTCCATAGGCTTTGTGAATAGGATAGAGCGCCATCACCATCTGAATGGTGCTGCAATTGGGGTTGGCGATGATGCGGTCGCTGTCCTTCACCACGTCTATATTGATTTCGGGTACCACCAAAGGCACTTCGGGATACATGCGCCAGGCCGAGGAATTGTCTACCACCGTGCAGTCCTTTTCGGCGAAAAGCGGGGCGTATTGCAGGGAAGTGCCGCCTCCGGCCGAAAAAATGGCGTAGTCGGGACGGGCGGCGATGGCGTCTTCCACCGACACCACCTTATGCTTCCTGCCCGCGAAGTCGATTTCCTTGCCCACGCTGCGCGCGGAGGCGGCGGGCAGAAGTTCTATATCGGTGAGACCATATTCTTCCAAAACCTGCAACATCTTGGAGCCTACCAAACCCGTGGCTCCCACAACGGCAATCTTCATTGTTGATAAATTTTTATTTCTATGATTTATAATTATTTACAACGCTTTCCAAAACTTTTTTCCGCCGTTTCCTTCGATAAAATCCGCTTCCGAACGATATAAAGGAGAACGGAGGCTCCGGAAGAGCGTCCGATTCGGGGGTAAAGTTACAAAACAGAGAGAATGAAAAGGACAAAACACCTTAAAAAAATTTTAACGCTCTGCTTTTTGATGGCGAGCGTGCACGCGGGAGCGCAGTGGAGAGAGGATTTTTCCTCCGGTCTGCATTTTTGGCAAGGCGATACGGCCTTTTTTGCCTGCACGGAACGGGGTTTGGAAAGCCGGGGGCCTGCCGAGGCTTCCGATATAGGGCTTGGGAGGGTGTTTTATAGGGAGGGCTTATCGGAAGATTCGGCATTTTGCATTGAATTCGCCCTCGATTTGGGTTTCGTGCCGTCGAGCACCAATACCTTGCGGCTCTATCTGGCGGCATCGGCGGACACGTCCGCGGATGCCGCCAGCGCCCTCTACCTGCATTTGGGCGAGAAGGGGAGTGCGAATTATTGGCAGCTGTGGGAACGTACCCCCGACACCTTGCGGCGGTTGTGGCAGGGCAACACGCTGTTTTCGAAGCAGTCGCAGATGAAGATGCGGGTGCGGGCGGTGTTCGACACCGGGGGCGTGTGGAGGCTTCTCCACGCGCCGGGGGTGTCGAACACCGCCCGCTGGGAACAAGACGGCGAGGCCTTGCAGGGCGATGCTTTCGGGTGGGGGTGGAACGATAGGTTCCAGCCCGCCTATGTGGGTATGCAATGTGCGTACAAGACCGTGTCCCGCGCCACGATGTATAATTTTCCCTATGTATATGCGGGGCGTGTGCCCGAGGAGGTGCCCGAGGAAGAGGGTGGGGCGTGGCTTTCCGAAGCGGACTCCCTCGCGGCGCTCATTCCCTCTTTCGGCGGGGTGGTGCTGAACGAAGTGATGTTCGACCCCGCCACGGGCGAGAGCCGTTATGTGGAGCTCTTCAACCGCACCGATACGTCTTTCGGCATTCGGAACTGGGTGTTGGGCATTCCGCAGGAAGAGGGGTGGAAATACTATAAACTCACCGACGATACGGCGGTTTTGGAGGCGGGCGCCTATATGGTATGGGCGAAGGAGGCGCGGAAAGTGGCGCTTTTGGCTTCGGCCTGCCGCGAAAACATCTTCACGGCCAAGACCTTTCCCACCTTAGACAACAAGGAAGGCTATCTGCGTTTGCTGTGGATGCCGCCCAAAGGCGACAGCCTGCATCGCGACACGGTGCTGATAGACGAGATTTTATATAGCGAGCGCTCGCATCATTGGCTGCTGAACGACACCAAGGGCGTGGCCTTGGAACGTCTGCGGGCGGAAGTTTCGGGGCTTCTTCCCGAAAATTGGATGTCGGCGGCCGAGACTTCGGGTTTCGCCACGCCGGGTTGCGGGAACTCGCATACCTATCCCGCCACGCAGGAGGGGCAGGAAGATTATTTCGCGTTCTCGCCGCCTTTGGTAACGCCGAACAACGACGGACAAAACGATTTTACGGTCTTGACGTGGGATGACCGTCTCGACGGATTTGTCTGTTCGATAGCGGTGTATGATGAAAGGGGCAGGAAGATGCGTCAGCTCTGCAACAAGATGCTGTTGGGAACGGGCGGGAGCCTGCGCTACGATGCGGTGGACGACAGCGGGCGTGTGCTGCGCGCGGGGATATATGCGGTCTTGGTGGAATTGCTTCGCCCCGACGGAAAGATCAAGCGGTTGCGTTATGTGTTGGCGGTGGGATAATCAGACGGGGTCCACGCGGTAGAGTTTGTCGCCTCGGTGCACCTCGCGTTTGGTCTTGAGCGAACAATACGTGCCCTGCACGCTCTCGCCCACGGGAACGTCGTCCATGCGGATTTCCCGCACCGTGTCTTCGTAGACGCCGGTGGTCTGCCCGATAATCACATATTTGTCGCCGGGTTTGATATTGGCCGCCTCCACTTTGAGTTCGGCCACCGAAACACGGTCGAAAAAGTTGGTTATCTTTCCGATATAGGTCTTGCGCGTGGTGGCGCTCGAACCGTATTTGGGCGCCCATTCCCCCATTTTCTGCCCTAAGTAATAGCCGCCCCAAAAGCCTCGGTTGTAGACGGTTGCCAATTCCTTGTTCCAACGTTCTATACGGGCGCGGTCGTACGTCCCCGCCCGCCATGCCTCCACCGCTTCCCTATATACCTCCGTTACGGTCTTTACATAATCGGCCGTGCGACCGCGCCCCTCTATTTTCAGCACGCTCACTCCCGCATCGAGGATTTTATCCAAGAAGTCTATGGTTTTTAGGTCTTTGGGAGAGAGCAGATAGGCGTTGTCGACCTCGATTTCCACGTCCTTTTCGCCGTCGGTTTGGGAGAGTTTGTAGGGACGGCGGCAGAGTTGCAGGCACGAACCCCGGTTGGCCGACGAATTGTAGTAGTCCAGACTCAGGTAGCATTTGCCGGACACGGCCATGCACAAAGCGCCGTGCACGAAAATCTCGATGCGCACTTTCTCTCCCGACGGGCCGCAGATGTTTTGTTCCTCAATCTGACGGATGATTTCCGCCACTTGCGCGAGGCTCAGTTCGCGCGCCAGCACCATCACGTCGGCGAATTGGGCGTAGAATTTCACCGCTTCTATATTGGTGATGTTGCATTGGGTGGAGATATGCACGTGGAGACCGATTTGGCGGGCGTATCCGATAACCGACCAGTCGGAGGAGATAACCGCGGATACGCCCGCTTTCTTCGCCTCCTCCAACACTTGGCGGCTCTGTGCGGTTTCTTCATCGTAAATCACCGTGTTGAGCGTGAGGTAGGTTTTGATGTGGTGTTCGCGGCAGATGCGGCAGATTTCCTCCAAGTCTTCCACCTGAAAGTTCAGGGCCGCCCGCGCCCGCATATTGAGTTTGCCCACGCCGAAATACACCGCGCCCGCACCGGCCTGCACAGCCGCCTGCAAAGCGGGAAAGGAGCCCACCGGCGCCATAATCTCGATAGTTCTGTCTTCGCTCACTTGCTGTCTTTTTTACAAGAAGGCAAAGATAAGGCGAAAATGGCTATCTTAGGGAAGTGCGAGATTTTGCGGAATAAAAAAAGGGGCGGCGGGGATTTTTCCCCGCCGCCCCTTTGGAGTTTCAAGCGAAATCCTACTACTTCACAATCACGCGGTTCACGGCAGCACCGTGAGCACCGGTGAGACGGACAAAGTAGATGCCGCTGTGGTCAAGACGGATTTCGTTCTTTCCGGCGGTCAGTTCGGCATTGCGGATCATCACACCGCCCACCGTAAAGATCTCCATGCGGGCGCTTTCGTCCATCTCCACATAGAACACATCCGCGGTAGGATTGGGATAGATACGGAACGCAAGACCCTCGGAGGCTTCGTTGGCGGAAACCTGCTTCTTCACCTCGAAGTTCTCGCCGTTGGCAATTTCTTCGCCTTCTTCGCAAACCGAGGCCACCGACCAGCTGTAAGTGCCTTCGTTGAGATTCTTGAGCTCATACAACTTGGCCGCCGTTGTTTCGTTGCAAACCTCGTCCTGACCCAAACGAACCACCACGCGGTATTGGGCGGCATCGCCCTCCCAAGTGAGGGTAACGTTGTTTTCGGTCACCGTAGCGTTCAGGTTCGTGGGAGCCTCGCATTCATTGCCTTTGGGCGTGGCCGTAGCCGTAACCGTGATGGTCTTGGTGTAGTCGCCGCTGGTAAGCGTAAGTTCTACCGTGTCGGTCTCCTTTTCGCCGTTGAACGTAACGGTGAATTCGGCACCGTTTTCACTCATCGCATCCTCCTTGGTCAAGGTAGCGGGCGATACCGAGAAGTTGCTCTCGGTGGGGCAGGCAACGGTAACGTC
>CAMWVZ010000016.1 GCA_947177845.1 uncultured Bacteroidales bacterium
GGGTTGCGCGGGGGGGGTGGGGGGGGGCGGGGGGGGCTCAAAAAACCGGGCCGGCGCCCCCAGGGGGCCCCCGCTCGGGAGAGCGGCGCACCGTGCTGTTCTTCGGGGCGGCACGAAGACTGTCCGAATTTTGAGTTACACCACGGCAACACCGCCACCCGTATGGCCAAAGCGGTAGAAATGGCCGATGAATAGTTTTTATAGAGAGAAAGTTATGAAAAAAGAGACATCGGCTGCAACAGCCGAGATTTATTTGGTGAATGCGGGCACGCCCCCGGAACTTTTCCAAATGGAGGGGCAGGGAAGACCCACCCGTGCGGAAATGCACTACGCCACCGCACGTCTTAAAGAGGAAAAACTCCATACGTTTTTCCCTTTGCCCGTGCCGCATTTCATCTGTTTCGCCCCGGACGAAAAGAAATGGAGCGAGGCGGAACGTCTCGAAAAAATCCGTTCCACCGCCGCCGACGTGGTGGCGGCCTTGCGCGCCGAAAAGTGTTACGATGCGGAAATCATA
The DNA here is from genome assembly GCA_947177845.1 of uncultured Bacteroidales bacterium. Classification (GTDB taxonomy): domain Bacteria; phylum Bacteroidota; class Bacteroidia; order Bacteroidales; family P3; genus Pullibacteroides. Next base: position 518 of record CAMWVZ010000016.1, read on the forward strand.
GACACCACTTGGCAGAACGACGAGGAAGTGTCGGCTTTCATGGAGGGTGTCTATCTGGCCGATTACCGCTTCGATGAATTCAAGAAGAAAAAGGAAAAGGCTTTCCGTTTTTCCTTCCGTTCCCTGACGGTGAGCGCCGCGCAGGTGGCGCGGGTGAAGACGCTTTGCGAGGAGGTGAAGCGTGCCCGTCGCCTGATTGATTTGCCTTTTTCCGCGCTCAATGCCGCGCAGTTGGCCGGTGCGGCCAAGGAAGCCGCTTCGAAATCGGGCATCAAGGTGGAGGTGTGGAGCGAGGCGCGTTTGCGCCAGTCGGGTATGGGAGGCTTGCTCGGTGTGAACCAAGGCAGTAAAGACAAGCCTTCTTTCACCGAAATGGAATACAAGCCCGCCAAGGCGGTCAATAAGAAACCGATTGTGCTGGTGGGCAAGGGTATAGTGTTCGATGCCGGCGGCATGAACATCAAGACGGGCAATTATATGGACGAGATGAAGACCGATATGGCGGGAGCGGCCGTGGTGATGGGCGTGGTGCGTGCGGTGGCGGCTCTCAAACTGCCGGTTTACGTCAAGGCGCTGTTGCCCGCCACCGACAACCGTCTCAACGGCAATGCGATGGTGAGCGGCGATATACTGAATATGTACGACGGCACCACGGTGGAGGTTGTCAATACCGATGCCGAAGGCCGTTTGATTTTGGCCGATGCGGTGGCCTACGGTTGCAAGAATTTCGACCCCGAACTGGTGGTTACGGTGGCCACGCTCACGGGAGCGGCTTCGCGGGCCTTGGGTTCGCAGGGCATTGCGGCGATGCAGGAGAATGCCGACCGCTACACGGACTCCTTGATGCAGGCCGGTGCGCAGACACACGAAAGACTGTGCTTCTTCCCCATGTGGAAGGAATACGAAAAGGAACTCTCTTCGAAAGTCGCCGACCTCAAGAATTGCGGGAGCGGTTCGGCGGGTATGATAACCGCGGCCAAGTTCATCAAGCATTTTGCGGGCGAATGTCCGTTTGTCCATTTGGACGTGGCGGGTGTGGAATATCTTTCCAAGCGCGACGGATACAGAGGCCCCGGCGCCACGGCCTACGGCCTGCGTCTGTTGGTGGAATTCCTGCGGAAATATGCGGAAAACGGCGGCAAGGAAAAGGCACGTTCCTCAAAAAAATAAGATAGCATGGAGAAAGAAATTCATAGCCGTCCCGTAAGACAGGACAAGGAAGAAAGGCTCAAGATAGGCGTTTTTCAAGGAGACGGAAGCGTCTTCGAATACGAGGCCATGGCGCGGCTTCTGGCCGATGCAAGCGCTTTTGAAACAGCTTTGCCCTTTGTCTACGGTTCGCCCTCCAAATGGGCCACGGCGGCCAAGTCGGTAGGTATGGGCGAGATGAATCCTTTGGTGCAGAAGCAGGTGCAGGACATAAAAGGCAAGCGCTTGCAGATGATTGCCCATGAGGAACAGGATGTGGACGATGCCTATCTCCTGCTCGAGAAAGCCGTGTCGGATTTGCGGAACAAACATCTGCGGGCTTTGGTGTCGTTGCCCGTTTCGGAAACCAATATCCGCAGCCGTCATCCCGAATTCAAGAATACGGCGATGCTGGTGGCGCAGGCCGTCCACACCGCCGAAAGCGGAAATCCTTTCCGTATGTTGCTTTGCGGAAGCCGCTTCCGTCTCAGTTTCCTGACGGCCGCCGATAAGGAGAATGTGGAGGCCTATCTCACGCCCCAACGTGTGGAACAGCGTATCCGCGACTTATACCAGACGCTCAAATCCGATTTCTCCATCACCACGCCCCGCATCGCGGTTCTGAGCACCAACAAAGACCAAGATTCGACAGAACTCACCGCCGCCGATACAAACAAGATCAAGCCCGTGGTGGTGTCGTTGTTCGAGAGCGGCATTCCCGTTTTCGGGCCCTATCCGGCGGGCACCTTCTTCAATTCGCTCGAATCAAGGGCTTTCGATGCGGTGCTCTGTATGTATAAGGAGCAGATGAACCTTTGCTTCTCCCTATACGGCAAGTCGGATTCGTGCTACTATACGGCCTCGTTGCCGGTGGTGCATATCGAACCCGTCTTCGAAGGGCTCAACGCCGAAGAATCGTTCCGCAGTCTGTTCCGCGCCCTTTGTGCGGCCATAGACATAGACGCTTCGCGTATGCTCTACCGAAGACTCGCCGAAAATCCCTTGCCCTGCACGGGTGCTTCGCGTCGCGACAGCCGCGAGGAAGATTAGTTTTTTAGCGCGATAAGGATGAAGATAGAACCGGTCCGTTTGGAACAAGTGGCCTCCCGCACGGGAGCGCAGGTGGTGGGCACAGGCTTCGATGCGCAGGTGCGTATCGAGAGGGTGTTGATAGACAGCCGCAGTTTCTCGCGTGCGGAACACTGTCTGTTTGTGGCCTTGGTGGGCCGCAACAACGACGGACACCGCTATATCCAACCGCTTTATCAGAAAGGCGTGCGCTATTTCTTGGTGAGCGCGGCCTCTGCGGTGGCGGAATGGACGGAAAAGATGCCCGAAGCCGTGTTCCTCGTGGTTCCCGATACCTTGAAAGCCTTGCAGGGTTGGGCGAGGGAGCATCGCGGGCGGTTTTCGTTTCCCGTGGTGGGCATCACGGGGAGCAACGGGAAGACATGGGTGAAGGAATGGCTTTCCTATCTTCTTCATTTTGATAAAAATCCTGTGTCCAGCCCCAAGAGTTTCAATTCGCAGATCGGTGTACCGCTGTCGGTTCTGCAAATGGGAGAGTTTCACGACATCGGTATTTTCGAGGCGGGGATTTCGCAAGGCGGCGAAATGGAAAACCTACAGAAAATCATACGGCCCACGATAGGTATCTTCACCAATATCGGGGCGGCGCACGATGCCGGTTTTGCAAGTCGGGACGAGAAAATCCGCGAGAAACTCAAATTTTTCGAAGGGGCGGGCACCGTGATTTATTGTGCCGATTATGCCGATATAAAGCGGGAAATCTCCCGTGCCGAACCTTTGCACGGCGTGCGTCTGCTGTCTTTCTCGTGCGCGTCGGACACCGAGGCCGATTTGAAGCTCATCGCCAAGGAACGCATCGAAACCGGTATGCTTTTGCGGGCTCTGTATCGAGGGGAAGAACTCTCCCTGCGGATTCCCTTTTTCGACAGGGCCTCTATTGAAAACGCACTTTCCTGCTGGCTCTTCATGCTCGCTTCGGGCTATCCGCAGACCGAAATCGCCCGTCGTTTTCCGGGGCTTCCCGCCGTGGAAATGCGTATGGAGATGAAAGACGGCGTCTACAACAGTTTTGTGGTGAGCGATGTGTATAATTCCGATTTCAATTCGTTCACTATCGCCCTCGACTTTCTGTGCGGCTATGGCCGCGCGCATCATCGGTGCGTGGTGTGTTCGGACATTCTGCAGTCGGCGCTTTCCGAGAGGGAACTTTATGGCGATGTGGCGGAGGCTTTGGCGGCCCGGGGCATTGAAGAATTTGTCGGGGTGGGGCGGGCGTTGACACGTCATTCCTCGCTTTTCACCGCTATTCCGAACGCCCGCTTCTATCCGGACACCCAAGCGTTCCTCGCCGATTTCAAGCCTGCGGACTATGCGGGCAAGGCGGTTCTGCTCAAAGGCGCCCGCCCCTTTGCTTTCGAGAAAATCAGCGCGCTTCTGCAAAAGAGAGTGCACGAAACTGTTATGGAAGTCAACCTGACGGCCTTGGTGCACAACCTTAACTTTTTCCGAAGCCTTATCAAGCCCGAAACCAAATTAATGGTCATGGGCAAGGCATTTTCCTACGGAAGCGGAAGTCACGAAATCGCCGACGTTTTGGAATACAATCACGTGGACTACGTTACGGTGGCCTATCCCGACGAGGCGGTGGCCCTGAGGCGCAACGGAATTCAACTGCCCATCATGTGCATGAATCCCGAAAGCGGCGGCATGGAAACCCTTTTGCAGGAGAACGTGGAGCCCGTGATTTACAGTTACGGCGTGCTCGACAGCCTGCAAGCCTATCTGGACAATGTGGGGGAAACACGTCTCGCCCGCGTCAAGATACACTTGGCATTCGATACGGGTATGCACCGTTTGGGCTTTGAAGAAGCCGATGTGGAAACCTTGTTGACGCGCCTGCGGAACGAGCCCCGCATCAAGGTGGAGTCTGTGTTCACCCACTTGGCCACCGCCGACATGCCGGACATGGAAATGTATACGCGGCGGCAGTTGGAATGTTTCGAGAGGGTGAGCGCCCGTATCCTCGCGGCTTTCCCCTATAAGATTATGCGGCATTGCCTCAATACGGCGGGTATCTTTTATTTTCCCGAATACCAATACGATATGGTGCGTTTGGGAATCGGCCTATATGGTGTGGGAACCGACGGCGCCATGCAGGCGCATTTGGAGAACGTCTCCACGCTCAAGACCTCCGTTTCCCTTATCCGTCATATCAAGAAAGGCGAGGCGGTAGGCTACGGACGGCGTTTCGTGGCCGAGCGCGACACCACCGTGGCGGTTATCGGCATCGGCTATGCGGACGGTCTCAACCGTCATTTGGGAAACGGCAACGGAAAGGTATGGATAAACGGGTCTCTTGTGCCCATTATCGGAAGCATCTGCATGGATATGTGCATGATTGATGTTACCGATGTCGAAGCCCGCGAAAAAGACACCGTCATTATCTTCGGCAAGGAACATCCTGTTTCGCACGCCGCCGAAGCGCTCGGCACCATTCCCTACGAGGTTCTTACCGGCATTTCGCCCCGCGTTCCCCGCGTCTACTTTCAAGAATAGCGCCGGACCGTCTACATCAACTCGTGCAGGTTCAGGTCTTCGTCCGAAACGGGCTTATAGTCTTCGTGCGGACCGTCCTCCGATTCGGGAGCAACCTGTCCCTTGCAACGCAAGTCGATGTTGAGCCCCTCGGGAGCGGCGAAGTCCTCTTGCGGAAAATTCAGTTCGGGATCGTCATAGACATTCTTCATATAGATGCCCCATATAGGAAGCGCCGCATTGGCACCTTGACCCAACCTCATGCTGTTGAAGTGAATGGAGCGTAGTTCACCGCCCACCCATACGCCCGTGGTGAGGGTAGGGGTGATACCCATGAACCAAGCGTCCGAGTGGTTTTGCGTGGTGCCGGTCTTGCCGGCGATAGCCTGCGTCAAGCCGTAACGCCACCGCAAACGTCCCGCACTGCCTTCGTCCACCACGCCCCGCATCAGATCCAACATCAGATAGGCCGTTTTCTCGCTCATGGCCTCCTGATGCTTCGGAGTGAAGTTCTCCAGCACCAAACCGTTCTTATCCTCAATGCGGGTCACGAAAATAGGTTCGATATGAATGCCCTTGTTGGCATAGGTGCTCATGGCGCTTGTCATCTCCTTCACCGAAATATCCATAGTGCCCAAACAAATGGACGGCACCGCCTCCATAGGCGCCGTGATGCCCATTTCGCGCACCAGATTGATAACCGCCTCGGGCGGAAAACGCTTGATGAGGTAGGCCGAGATGTAGTTCACCGAATTGGCCAAAGCCCAGCGAAGACTCACCATTTCTCCCTCGCGCGCGTGCCCCGAGTTGGTGGGACACCATTCGGTGCCGTCGAAAAGCGGAATACATACCGGCACGTTGGGCACCTGCGTGCAAGGCAGGAATTCCCCTTCCTGCATGGCCAACGTATAGACAAAGGGCTTGAATGTGGAGCCCACCTGCCGCCGCCCTTGCGTCACATTATCATACTTGAAATACTTGTAGTCTATATCGCCCACATAGGCACGCACATAACCCGTCTGCGGCTCCACCGACATCATGCCGCAATGCAGGAACCATTTGTGATACCAGAGCGAATCCCACGGACTCATCACCGTATCTATCTCGCCGTGCCAAGAAAACACCTTCATCCGCACTTTGGTATGGAACGCCTCTTCGATTTCCTTATGCGACTTGCCCGCTTTCTTCATCGCCTTGTAACGGTCGGAATTCTTCATGGCCTGCACCATGAACTTGTTTACCTCGTCTTTCGTCAAATCGGAAGAGAAAGGTGCATACTTTCCCCGTACATCTTTGTAAAAGTCGTTCTGCAAGGTGCCTCCAATCCATTCCCGCACCGCGTCTTCGGCGTGTTTCTGCAAGCGCGAATTGATGGTGGTATAGATTTTCAAACCGTCTTTATACAAATTGTAGCGCGAACCGTCGGCCTTGCGGTGGGTGTTGCACCATTCGGTGAGCCATTGACGCAGGTATTCGCGGAAATAGGTGGCCAAGCCCTCTTCATGCGTCTGCCGCGAGAAACGGCTCATGTCGATGGGCTTCTGCGAATATTCGGCAAACTGTTCTTCCGTAAGATAGCCCGCCTTCAACATCTGTGCGAACACCACGTTGCGTCTTTGCAAGGCCTTTTCGGGACGGCGCACGGGATTGTAGTAGGACGTGGCCTTGAGCATACCCACCAATACAGCCGCTTCGTCAACATCCAGTTCCGAAGGATGTTTGCCGTAATAGGTCTGTGCGGCGGTCTTGATGCCATAGGCGTTGTTGCCGAAATCCATGGTGTTGAAATACATGGCGATGATTTCGTCTTTGGCGTAGTTGCGTTCCAGCTTGGCGGCAATCACCCATTCCTTGAACTTGCGGAAAGCCAGTCCGATTTTCCCGAGATCCTTGCGGGGAAAGAGGTTTTTGGCCAATTGTTGCGTGATAGTGCTGCCGCCGCCCGAACTCTTGTCGCGCCTCAGGATAGTCTTGAAAAGCACCCGCCCCAACGAGCGCAAATCCACGCCGCTGTGGGTGTAGAAACGGATGTCTTCGGTGGCTATCAGCGCCTGTACCAGATAGGGCGAGAGTTCGCTGAATTCCACATTCGAGCGGTTCTCCACATAATACGAGCCCAAGATGATTTGGTCGGAAGACAGAATCTCGGACGCCAAGTTGCTTTCGGGATTTTCCAAATCCTCGAAAGAAGGCATAAAGCCTAAGGTTCCCGAGCCGATAAGCAAGAAAATGGCAACGACCAAGCCTATCATCGAGCCGAAAACAGCCCAAAGGATACCGCGGTATCTCGAAAAATCGTCGTCTTGGAATTCCTCTTTCATGCGTCCCATATTTTTAGAGCCTTGTAGGCTAACGTTCTGTCGGAGAGATTTTCAATCCCACCGCCGTGATGTTTTTCAATGCGTCGTCGCGCATGGCGTGCTGAATGACAAAGCGATATTCGCCCGGCATGGGAAAACGGATGCCCTGTTTGTAGAGCACGCTCATGGAGTAGTATTTTCCCAATCGGTCGCCGTACCAACGCCCCGAAGGCTCCGCAAGCAGACACTCCAAGGTATCGACGCTGGTGTTCATGTCGGGAAAGACCGTGGTGATGAGAAAAAAGGCATTCGACCAAGCGAAGTCGCCCGTATGTTTGAGGCTGAATATCAAATCGCAAGGCAAGGCGGTATCGGGGGCGTTCAGAAAGAACCCGAAGCATACGGGCTCATCGAACTCCCACGCGGGAAGCGGGGTCTCGCCGGTTTCGTCCAGCAGGTTTTTCGAACCGCAGGAAGCCACTGCGAAACAGAGGCAGAGCGCTCCGGCCAAGGTTCCGCAAGCCCGGAGCCATTTATTTTTCCGTGTCATGCGAAGCATTGTTAGCGTTTTTCAAAACGGGTTTCTGCAAGGTGCGGACAGGCCTTCCCACAGGCTTGCCCACGGCTTTGGCCTCGGAAGTCGGTTTGCCTTCCGAAGCGGCTTTGTTCGCCGGCACAGGCTTCGACAACGTGCGCTTCTCGCGGCCCCGGTTGCGGTCTTCGCGCCTGCCGTGCTCGCGCCCGTTGCCCCTGTCCTTGGGCTTGTCGAAGCGGGTCAGATCGTCCTGTCCCACCACGTTCTGGAAGTTGATTTTCGGCTCGGTCTTTTCCATGTCGGGCTTCACGAAATCCACCAGACTGCCCACCGTCACACCTTCCTTATTTTTCGCGATGATGTCGAACACACGGTCGGCGGTCAACTCGATGTTGCCGTGCGATTCCTCGTAAACGTAGGTGAGGGTGCGTTTGAGCGGATCGATTTTGATACACCGCGCATCCCCGCTTTCGGTATGCAGTATCACCGAAGCGTCGGGCATGGTCTTCATCGCGTCGCGATACACATCGTATTCGTAGTTGAGGCAGCATTTGAGCTTGCTGCACTGCCCGGCCAGTTTCTGCGGATTGAGCGACACCTGCTGAAGCCTTGCCGCATGCGTGCTCACCGACGAAAAATTATTCAGGAACGTTACACAGCACAACTCGCGTCCGCAGGAACCTATGCCGCCGAGCGTGCCCGATTCCTGCCGCGCCCCGATTTGGCGCATCTCCACCCGAAGCTTGAATTCCTCGGCATAGAGCTTGATGAGTTGACGGAAATCCACACGGTCTTCGGCCGTGTAGTAGAAAATGGCTTTGGTGAAGTCGCCCTGAATTTCCACATTGTTGATTTTCATGCTCAACCCTAATTGGGCGGCAATCACCCGCGCCCTCCGCTGCATCTCCTTTTCGGCCTGTATGGTCTCCACCCATTTGTCGAGGTCGTTGGGACGGGCCTTGCGCACGATTTTCCGCAACGCCGATATATCGGAAATACCCTTTTTCTTGAGTTGCAGGCGCACCAATTCTCCGCGTAGCGAAATCACGCCCGTATCGTGTCCGTTGGCCGCTTCCACCACTACCACGTCGCCCGTAACGAAAGACTTTCCGTCTTCGTTCTCGGGCAGACGGAAGAAGTCCTTATGGGTATTCTTGAAACGAACCTGCACGATAGGGAAATCGCTTCCCGCACTCAGATTGGGAAAAAGGTCCGTCCATTCGTAACTGTGCATCTGCGCGCACCTGCACATCTGCACATAACGGTCCCGCCCCGTTTCCTCTTCCCGCGGCGCTTTGGCCAGCCCACGGCTGTTGTAGATGTTCTCGCATGTATTCATGCGCCCGAAAATCTCGTCTTGATTAAAGTCGTTCAAGTCGGGGATTTCCGCACGGGGAGCCTCCAATTCTTCACTCAAATCCTTGTAGGGCTTCTTCTTGGGAGTAGATACTTCGTTTTCTTCCATAACATTCTATGCTTTCGCGCCGTTTCCCGCTTTCCGCTTCAAGGCCTGTTGCGCCGCCGCCAATATCCGGCAGAGTTCCATGCTCATGTCGGTAATCAGCGTCGGCACATGGGCATTACGTCCCACGGCGAAAATGGCATCGTCAAAAATTTTGTAATAATGATTTATGTTTTCTCCGGTTACGAATTTCGAAAAATTCATCCAGAATTTCTTTTCTTCCGCATCGGCAAACACCTTGTCGGCGCAGTTGTTTCCGATAAGAAGGCAGGCATGGATTTCGTCCATGCAATGTTCGAAAAAGAACTTGAGATTTTCTCTGCCCAAGGCGCTCTGCCGCTCGGAGAAAGCCACCAAGGCAGGCATGTCCACCCTAAAGCACAGACGCATCCAGTCGGCGAAACTCGCGTGGAAATTCTCGCGGATTTCGTTGTGCGAACAACGCAGACGGGCGGTAATCAGATTTCCCGCACTCTCCTCGGCGGCACGGTGCGCCGTGGCCGCCTCCACACCCCGCGCCAACAGATGCCGCTCAATATCGGCGTTTTCGATACGCGGCACCTTCACCATTTGGGTCCGGCTCAGAATCGTAGGCAGGATTTGGTCGGTATTTTCCGAAACCAAGAGGAAAACCGTTTGCGGTTCGGGCTCCTCCAAGGTCTTCAAGAGCGTGGACGCAATCGTGGGACTGAGTTTCTCAATCATCCAAATCACGATGATACGGAATCTTGCCTCCGACGATTTCAGGCTCAGGGTCTGCAGGATTTGCCCGCAGTCGCGAATGTTGATAATGGCTTGGCGGTTGCCTATATCCATTTTCTCAATCCATTCGTTATAACTGAATTCTGCGTCGCTCTTCAGCACCGTTTCGCGCCAGAGGTCAATATAGTCCAAACTTTGGGAATCCTTCTTCACCGCGCCCCCGTTGATATTGTTGGGGTAGAAGAAGTGAAGGTCGGGATGAACCAGTTTCTCAAACTTGCGGCAGGAAGGGCATTGCCCGCACGAATCCGACGAAAGCCCGCCCAAGTCCGCCCCCTGCGAGGCATAGAGCTTGTTCGCGCAGTTGATATATTGCGCATAGGCCAACGCCAAAGCAAGTTTCTCGTTGCCTTCGGGGCCCCAAAACAATTGGGCATGAGGCACCCTGCCCACGGAAACGGCCTTTATCAAACTCTCTATGAGTTCCCTTTGTCCAACTATCTGGCGAAACAACATAAGCGGATACTGAAATCCTACAAAGTTAACGTAAAACCCGCTTTATTGCAAGAGGCTCAGAACCAATATCCGATATTTAAGAAAACATTGAAACTATGCACGTTCGATGTCTGGAAGCTCAAACCGACGGGTCCCACGGGCGTATTGTACGAAATTCCGATGTTGCCGCCATAGAGCAGATGATCCCAGCGGCGCACCATATCCCACAATTCATATTCCGCCTTGCCGATGCCCCCGCGTAAACTCAGATACAGATTCTTGAAGAGCATGATTTGAGCGGTGAGGCGCACATTGACAAGCTCGTATCCGCTCGACTGCCCCAATTGCACGCCTGGCAGAACCGAATGATACCAACCGGAAATATCGGCGCAGCTGCCTTGAAAGAATTGCTGCTGAATGGGAATGTTCTTTCCGTTGTTGAAGAGAATGGCACCGAGCGTAAAACCGGGATAAAGCGCGAAATGCTTGCCGATGCCGATAGCGAAATCCGACGTCCAATAAGCGCTCAGAAACAAAGGTGCGGCGTTCTGTTTGTCGCCGTCCCGACCCACCTTCACGGGCAAATTCACCTCTATGTTCATTTTAGAACCTTTGGTGGGATAGAATTTGGCGTTGTAACTATTGTGCTTGAAGTAGAGATACGGGAATATATACGAGTTGTTGAACACATCGTTACGCAGGGGCGAATCCGAAGAAAGCTCCTTGTTGAACGCGTATTCGTAGCCGATACCCCCGCCCAGCACATTGAGTTTCCAATTGGATTGCCCGTAGAGGCGCACCTTGTAGCGGTTGGAACGCACCTCCGAAGTCTGAACACGGAGGTTGTCGGGATTACGATAGAGATAACTGCTCACCCGATAGTATTCGAAGCTGACGTTGGCGCTCGGCATCCACAGCGAATAGCCTTTCTTGTGGCGTTTCCAGTTGGGACGCACCGAGTAGTCGATGCGGGCGGCCACCATTCTCGAAAGCTCCACATCCACGGTCAGCGCCGAGTTCTTGAAGCCGAGGTTGCGGAATTTCACCCCTGCCAGAAGCGCGGCGGAACGGTCGTTGTCGTAGCGCACGCCCACCTTGAACGAATTGACGGGCGATTCCTCCAGCCTAACCACCAATATCGTACCGTCCAGACGGTCGGGGTCTTGCTTGAACTCATACGTCACCGAACTGAACACATTGGTGCCGTACACACGGTTGATACCCTCGATGATGTCGTCCAATTTATTCCACTTGTTCACCTCCACCTGCAAGGATTGGTGAATGAAGTTCTCGTTGTATTTCTTCAGCCCTTCGTAGCGTATTTCGGTAACGAAAACCTGCTCGGGAGGCAGGTAGGGGCGCTTTTCCCTTTCCGGGTCCGGCGCATAACCTTTCAGGCTCTCGGCCAACGCTTTCAGCTGGGCGTAGATTTCGGGACTCCGCGCCGCCTGTTCGCCCCGCATCAGAAGCGAGTCGGCCTGTCCGAAACTGGTGGTGTTGAAACCCTTCATATTGGGACGTATCAGCACGTCGCACATCTTGCGGTTGTTGAGCACGCGGTTCTTGGCCCCCATAAACACCACCTCTTCCAATACGCCGAGAAAACTGGTGGCACGCTCGGCACCCGCATACGAAAAACCCACATCTACCCCGATGACAATATCGGCGCCTTTTTCGCGCATGATATCCACGGGAAAGTTGTTGAGCACCCCGCCGTCCACCAAAATCATCGTATCCATTTTGACGGGCGCGAACACCCCCGGCACGGCCATGCTCGCCCGCATCGACAGGGCAAGGTTGCCGCTGTCCATATACACGGGCTGCCCGTTCACGATATTGGCGCCCACGCAGAAGAAAGGAATGTTGAAATCCCGGTAGGTCTTGTAGTGGCAGGATTGCGAGGTGAGGGTATAGAAAAGGTTGTTGATGTGCTGGCCGCGCAGGAAGCCGATGGGCACAATCGACTTGTCGCTCTTGAAGTCGAAAGGCAGGCTCAGCATATAGTTTTTTTTGTCTTCGTAGAAGACATCCGTCCATTCGGGCTGGTCGTTGAGCAGCAGCCTCCAGTCGGCATTCAGAAAAATGGAATCGAGCTGATGCGCCGAATATCCGTAGGCATACAGACCGCCCACGATAGACCCCATGCTCGTGCCGCCCACAAAATCAATCGGAATGCCTAACTCCTCGATAACCTTCAACGCCCCCACGTGCGCGATACCCTTGGCACCGCCCCCGCTCAAGACCAAGCCCACCCGCGGGCGGACACCCTTGTTGCCGAGATTGCCGTCGCGAATGGACGTATCCGTTTGAAAAACGGAAAAAAAACTCCCCTCATCGGGCCGGGATTGCGCCCGAAGACTTGTGCATCCCAGCAGTACGCCGAGAAAAACAAGCAAAGGGAATGATATTTTCTGCATACGCAACACGAAGCGCAAATATATAGAAAAAGCGGCGGAAAAAATCCGCCGCTTTCCCGTTTCCCGAAAACTGTCGGTTACTTCTTCAGGAATTTGAAATCCTTGCCGAGATAGTAGGCCATATCACCCAATTCTTCCTCGATACGCATCAATTGGTTGTATTTGGCGATACGCTCGCTGCGGCAGGCCGAACCGGTCTTGATAAGACCCGTATTCAAGGCCACGGCCAGGTCGGCGATGGTGGTGTCTTCGGTTTCGCCCGAACGGTGGCTCATCACGGCCGTGTACGAATTGCGGTAGGCCATGTTCACGGCGTTGATGGTTTCGGTGAGCGAACCGATTTGGTTCACCTTCACTAAAATGGAGTTGGCCACTTGCTTCTCGATACCCATTTTCAGACGTGCGCTGTTGGTTACGAACAAGTCGTCGCCCACCAGCTGGCACTTGCCCCCGATACGGTCGGTCAAGGCTTTCCAACCTTCCCAATCGTCTTCGGCCATACCGTCTTCAATCGAGATGATAGGATAGCGCTTGGTCCAGTCAGCCCAGAAATCGGCCATTTGCGCGGAGGTAAGCTTCTCACCCGAAGACTTGTGCAGGTGGTATACTTTCTCGTCGGTAAGATAGAATTCGCTCGAAGCAGGGTCGAGGGCAATGAAAATATCCTCGCCCGGTTTGTAGCCGGCCTGTTCGATAGCTTGCAGAATCACTTCCAATGCCTCTTCGTTCGACTTGAGGTTGGGCGCGAAACCGCCTTCGTCGCCCACACCCGTCGAAAGGCCTTTTTTCTTGAGCACATTCTTCAAGGCGTGGAACGTTTCGGCACCCCAGCGCAAAGCTTCGCTGAACGAAGGAGCCCCCACCGGCATAATCATGAATTCCTGAAAGTCGACGTTGCTGTCGGCGTGCGAACCTCCATTGAGGATGTTCATCATGGGGATAGGAAGCGTATTGGCATTCACCCCGCCCACATAGCGGTAAAGCTCTTGGTTGCATTCCTGAGCGGCGGCTTTGGCGCAGGCCAACGAAACGCCCAGAATGGCGTTTGCCCCCAACTTACCCTTGTTGGGCGTGCCGTCCAAGGCAATCATCTTGGCATCGATGGCGTTTTGTTCTTCCACCATCATGCCTTGCAATTCTTTGCTGATAACTTCGTTAACGTTTTTTACGGCTTTCAGGACGCTCTTTCCGCCGAAAGATTTCTTATCCCCGTCGCGCAATTCCACCGCTTCGTGAACACCCGTGGAGGCTCCCGAAGGAACGGCGGCGCGGCCGAGAAAGCCCGCGGCGGTAAGAACATCGACTTCTACGGTAGGATTTCCTCTGGAATCCAAGATCTGACGTGCATGAATGCTTGCAATCTGACTCATCTTTTTAAATTATTGTAGGTTT
>CAMWVZ010000017.1 GCA_947177845.1 uncultured Bacteroidales bacterium
TGGCCGAAAAGGTATACAACGACAGGAGCCGTGCGGCCAACAAGGTGGACAAGGTGCGGGAAAACCCTGCCGCTTCCGGTCTCAAGCACTCCTACGACGGCACGGGCGTGATATTGGGCATCATCGACATCGGTTTCGACTATACGCATCCTACCTTTTATACCGACCCTTCCGATCCGTCCACCTATCGGGTGAGGAAAGTATGGGACCAGCGGGCCACTACGGGAACCAATCCTTCGGGATTTTCCTACGGGGCGGAATATAGCGGCACGAATGCCATTCTCGCCGCCGCCCACGACCAAGACAACAGCGGCACGCACGCCACCCATGTGGCGGGTACGGCCGGCGGTTCGGGCGCGGGCACCGACTACAAGGGCATGGCGCCCGGCGCGGATATGGTCTTTGTATCCACGAATATGTATGCCACGGGTCTTATCGACGGCATCTCCTATATAGAGAAATATGCGGCCGCACAAGGAAAACCGTGCGTGGTCAACATGAGTCTGGGCAGCGACATCGGGCCGCACGACGGCACCACGGTCCTTAATGCGTCCTGCGATCTGATAGCCCGCAAAGGTTTCGTCATGGTGGCCAGCGCGGGCAACAGCGGCGATACCAAATTGCACTACGGGGCGGGCGTGGCTATGGGAAAGTCGGTCAACACCTATCTCGACATAGACGGCAAGGAAAACGTTTATATAGACTGCTGGAGCAACAATAAAAAACATTTCGTGGTTTTCGTGGTGGTGAGGGACAACGACCAAAACATGGCATACGTTTCCTATCAGACGAACGGAAAAGGAGGCAAACAGCAAATCAAATACAACGGCACCTTGCTGGCCACCGTCAACGCCGACTGCGAGACCAATTCCCGCAACAGGCAACCGCATATCCTGATGAGCTTGGACGCTTCGCCGGCGATAGAAAAAGGCTACGGCATGATGTTGCAGTTTCAGGCGGTGAGCGATTCGGTGGGCTTTCATGCATGGATCAGTCCGGGTGAATTTACCCAAGGCGATACCGAATATACCCACAGCTCCTCCGTTTCGGCCGGCCGCAGCGTACTTTCCGTGGCTTCCTACAATACGCGCACCACTTGGGAAAACTCCGAGGGCGAAGGCTATCAATATACTTCCGTCGGAAAGGTGGACGATATATCTTCGTTTTCCGGCCGCGGCCCTTTGGTCAACGGGCTCAACAAACCCGATATAACCGCGCCCGGGGCGGGCATCATTTCGTCCGGCAACAGCTATAATGTCTCCCATGTGTCGGCGAGCCGCTTGATAGCCAAGACCGAAGTGGGTGAAAAGGAATATCCTTGGGTGTTGCAACAGGGCACATCCATGTCTTCTCCCGCCGTGGCCGGCATCGCGGCTCTGTTTCTGCAAAAAGAGCCGCAAATGGATATTGTCAGGCTCAAGCAGGTGCTTTCCCAAACGGCCCGCAACGACAGTTATACGGGGCTTTCGGCACGCAAAAATCCCAATTCCACATGGGGCTACGGAAAGGTGAACGCTTTGGCGGGCTTGAAGTATCTGGAGGGGGAAGACGAACCGGGGGAGAAGGTGTCGGTAACTCTTGTGCAGACCGTCGGCGGCACGATAGACGTGGAGTTGGAGGACGGCACGGCGGTGTATTCGGACGACAGGGTGCGCAAAGGCTCTGTTTTATGGATGTTGGCGGATGCGGAGGAAGACTATGAATTTGTGTCGTGGTGGGACGGCGATACCGAGCAATTGCGTGAATATGAGGTGGAAGAGGATGTGACGATTTGGGCGGTATTCAAGAAAAGCGGACAGGAGGAAAAAGTGGCCGTATATATCGTGCAGGCTCCCGGCGGCATGGTTGAGGTGGAGTTGGAGGACGGCACGGCGGTGCATTCGGGCGACAGTGTGGGAGAAGGCGCCACCTTGTGGATGTTGGCGGACGCGGAGGAAGACTATATATTTGTGTCGTGGTGGGACGGCAATACCGAAGAGTTGCGTGAATATAAGGTGGAAGAAGAGGTGACGATTTCGGCTATCTTCAAACTCAAGGCCGGTCCGGAACCCGAACCCGACTCCGAAAATTTCGTTGTGTGGATAGAAAGTCCTCTCGGCGGCACAGTCCAAGTAAGCAACGGGCCGTCTCCCGTTTTCTCGGGCGACACCTTGCCTATAGGCACCACCCTCACATTACGGGCGATACCCGATGCAGGCTACCGCCTTACGGCGTGGTGGGACGGAAATACCGACAAACTCCGTTCCTATGTATTGGATGGATACGTAACGGTCTCGGCTACTTTTTCCAAAACGGTGGGGCTTGAAACCGAACGGGAAAATCTCCTCAGGCTTTATCCCAATCCCTCGGACGGACACATAGTGTTGGAAGCGGGCATCGCGGCACGGATAGAGGTGTTTTCTCCGCAGGGAGTGAGGCTGCGTGCCTTCGAACTCGGCGAGGGCGAGCGATACGACCTCGATTTGAGCGGCGAAGCCTCCGGTGTCTATTACGCCCGCCTTTCGGGGCAGGGCAGGACCTCGGTATTCAAGATACTTCTCCGATAAGGCTTGGCGGGGCATCTCTTGGAGGAACGGAAAAAAAGATGTAATTTCGTAGGCGTTAAAACTTAAAACATACAGAATATGAATTTTCCTGAAAACCTCAAGTACACCGCCGATCACGAATGGATTAAGGTGGAAGGCGACACCGCTTTGGTAGGCATCACCGACTATGCCCAAAAAGAATTGGGTGACATTGTTTTCGTAGACGTTACCAGCGAAGGTGAAACCCTTTCCTCGGGCGAGGTATTCGGCAATATCGAAGCCGTAAAGACCGTTTCCGAACTGATGTTGCCCGCCGGCGGCGAAGTTCTCGAACTCAACCCCGCCTTGGCCGACAATCCCGCTTTGGTGAACAGCGACCCCTACGGCGAAGGCTGGATCATCAAGGTTAAGCTGAGCGACCCCGCCGAAGTGAACGCTTTGATGGACGCCGCCGCTTACAAGGCTCAGATTGGTGCGTAAGCAGAAATCATTTTCATAAACACGAGGGGCTGTCCGATATATAAAATTTGGCAGCCTCTTTTTTATTACACCTTCTACTTTTTCGGAGGACACTTATGTCGTTGAATTGCGGAATCGTGGGATTGCCCAATGTAGGGAAGTCCACTCTTTTCAATTGTTTGAGCAACGCCAAGGCGCAGGCGGCCAATTTTCCTTTCTGTACGATAGAACCCAACGTGGGCGTGATTACCGTACCCGATGAAAGGCTCAACGAGCTTGTCGAGATAGACAAGCCCAAGAAAGTGGTGCCCGCCACCATGGAAATTGTGGATATAGCCGGTTTGGTGAAAGGGGCGAGCAAAGGCGAAGGCCTCGGCAACAAATTTTTGGCCAACATCCGCGAGACCGATGCCATCATTCATGTATTGCGCTGCTTCGACGACGACAACGTGACCCATGTGGACGGTTCGGTAGACCCGGTCCGTGACAAGGAAATCATCGACACCGAATTGCAGATAAAGGATTTGGAAACTGTCGAGAGCCGCATCGGAAAAGTGGAGAAACAGGCGCAGAGCGGCGGCGACAAAACCGCCAAACGCCTTTTGGGAATTTTGCAGAAATACCGCGAGGTGCTTAACCAAGGTCTGCCCGCCCGCGTTGTGGAGTGGGACAGCAAGGACGATGAAAAATTGGCCCGCGAGTTGTTTTTGCTCACCAACAAGCCCGTGCTCTACGTTTGCAACGTGGACGAGGCTTCAGCCAAAGACGGCAACGCCTATGTGGAGGCCGTGCGCAAGGCGGTGGCTTCCGAAAATGCGGGAATTCTGGTGGTGGCGGCCAAGACCGAGAGCGAAATCGCCGAATTGGAAACCTACGAGGAAAGACAGATGTTCCTGCAGGAAATAGGCTTGGAGGAATCGGGCGTGAACCGCCTCATCAAAGCCTCCTATGCCTTGCTGAATTTGCAGACCTATTTCACCACGGGCCCCGACGAGAGCCGTGCATGGACCTTTATCAAAGGCACCAAGGCTCCGCAGGCGGCGGGCATCATTCACACCGATTTCGAAAAAGGATTTATCCGCGCCGAAGTAATCAAATACGACGACTATATTCACTACCGCTCCGAAACCGCCTGCAAGGAAGCCGGAAAATTAGGAGTGGAAGGAAAGGAATATGTGGTGCAGGACGGCGATATCCTGCATTTCAGATTTAACGTGTAGGACTATAATTCCACCGGTTTTTCGGGCATCTTTGTTTCTTCGAAGAATTCTTCGATTTTGGCCCGCAGTTGGGTAGGGGTGACATTATAGGTGACATTGCCGAAAAGACAGTAGGAAATGGCGCCGGTTTCCTCCGAACATACGATAGCCAGCGCGTCCGACTGTTCGGTGATGCCGATGGCCGAGCGGTGGCGCAAGCCGAGATTGGCCGACACATCCTTGTTGTTCGTTACGGGAAGAATGCAGCGGGCAGCCACGATACGGTTCTTTTCGATAATCAAGGCTCCATCGTGCAAAGGACTGTTCTTAAAGAAAATATCCTCAATCAACGCACTTGATACAATCGCGTCTAGATGTTCGCCCGTGGCTACGGTGCCCGGCAGACGGTTCAACTGGGTGAGAATTATCAACGCTCCGGTTTTCTCCTGACTCATGTGCATACAGGCCTGCACCACCTGCGTGATATTGAGCTCTTTCTTAAGAATGCCTTTTTTCTTGAGTTGGCTGAGAATCTTGTTCGCCCGTTTCTTTTGTATGGAGGTGGGGGAGGTGAGCATGAAGAAGAAGCGGCGGATTTCGGGTTGGAAAATCACCACAATCGCCAAAAGACCCATACTCACCACGCGGTCTAAGATTTCGGTGGTGAGGGGCATGGAGAGCTGCCCCGCGATTTTCCAAAGCACAAAGATGCCGATAATGGTCAAGACGATGTTGAGAGCCGAAGTTCCCTTTACCAAACGATATATCTGATAGGCCAAAAAAGCCACGATAGCGATGTCGAGAGCCTGCGTGAAGGTGAAATTCTCAATCCAAAGTCTTATAGATTCCATAATTGCCTGTATATTTTAACGCATTCCACCGCTTCCTTTACATCGTGAACCCGAAGTATGGCCGCTCCGTGGAGCAGGGCTACCATGTGGACGGCGGTGGTGGCGTTGAGTGCTTTCTCGGGAGTGGTTCCCAAGAGTTTGTATAACATGGATTTGCGCGACATCCCTACCAAAACGGGCATATCGAAAATCGAAAGGTCGCGCAGGCGGTTCAATACCGCGTAGTTTTGTTCCAAGGTTTTGTCGAAGCCGAAGCCGGGGTCGAGGATAATATCGTGAATGCCGGCCTGCCGCGCCTGTGAAATCTTCTCCGAAAAGTAGGGAATCAGAGAAACTTCCGCGGGCTTTTCGGGTCTTGCTCCGCTTTGTTCCCACGCCTGCAACGGGCTGGAAAGGTGCATCAGGATGTAAGGCACCTGAAGCCGCCCCATGGTGGCGAACATCTTTTCGTCGAAACTTCCTCCCGATATATCGTTGACGATACTCGCCCCCGCCTCCACGCAGCGCTCGGCCACCTCGGCACGGAACGTGTCTACCGAAACAAGCAGTTCGGGAAATGCCTTCACGATACCTTTGAGCGGTTTTTCCAACCGCCTCCATTCCTCCTCCGCCGAAATCAGTTGGGCACCCGGACGCGAAGACATCGCACCGAGATCCAAAATATTCATCCCCTCCTTCAACATCTTTTCGGTACGTTTCAGCACCGCTCTCACCCCTCTGGCACGGCTCGCTCCGAAAAAAGAATCGGGCGTGAGGTTGACAATGCCCATGACCTGGGGTTCGCTCCAAGTTCGTAAACGACCTCTGATATTAAGACTATAAGCCATTTGCATTGCTTTTGAATGGTTGCAAAAGTATTGAATTAGGCGTAACTTTGCAAGTATGAAAACAGAGAAAACCAACAAGGAATTCGAGAGCGTGCTGGCCGATTGCCGCACACTATACGCAGCGAAGTTAGGCGACTACGGCGCGGCTTGGCATGTGTTGCGCCCCAGTTCGCTCACCGATCAGATTTATATCAAGGCCAAAAGAATCCGCACCTTGCAGATAGAAGGGCAGGCTTTGGTGGACGAAGGCATCCGCGGCGAGTTCGTGGGTATCGTCAACTATTCGATTATGGCGTTGATACAGTTGGAAATCGGTTTTTCCGACAACGCCCTTTCCAAAGAAGAAGCCCTTGCCCGATACGATGAATACGCGAAAAAGGCCTTCGAGCTCATGACGCGCAAGAATCACGACTACGGCGAGGCTTGGCGCAATATGCGGCAGGAATCGCTGGTCGACATCATCTTGATGAAACTCCTGCGGGTGAAGCAGATAGAAGATGCGGGAGGCAAAACTTCGGTGTCGGAGGGATTGGACGCCAATTATTACGATATGATGAACTACGCGGTTTTCGCCCTCATTCAAATCGCGGAATCGGCCGGTAAGAAAAATTAGCGACATGAAACAAAAATCAATACCCTCTTGGATTCTTTCCTACGGCATTTTGTTTTTGGTGGTGCTTTCGGCGCTGCTCATTCTTTGGGTGCCGGGAAAAAGCGTTCTCTTTTTGTGTTTCCTCGTGCTCAACGGCGTGTTCTGTGTGCTCAACCGCAACTATTTTACGCATGGTTCGGTGGTGACGTTCCGCACGCTTGTGGGCGCGGTGTTTGTGTTCTCGAGCCTCAGCAAAGGTGTAGACCCTCTCGGAACGGTCTATATGATAGAAGATTATCTTGAAGCTTATCATGCCGCATGGCTTTCGCCCTTGGCTACCTTCGCTTCGTTTACCCTCTGTCTGGTGGAATTCTGCGTGGGCGTGTTCCTGCTCTTCAATATCAAGATACGCTGGACGGTGTGGGTGTTGGCGGCGATGATGGCTTTCTTTACGGGGCTCACGTGGGTGGACGCCGTGGCTGAACCTGTTCCCGACTGCGGTTGTTTCGGCAAGGCATTGGTGATAACCAATTGGCAGACATTCTATAAGAATTTGGTGCTCGATGCGGCCACGCTGGTGTTGCTGTTTTCGGCCGGACGTATCCGTTCCCGCCGCAAACCCGCGCAGGTGTGGACTATCGCCATTCTTTGGGCGGTGGCGTTCCTCGCTTTCGAAATTTACAACTACCGCTATCTGCCGGTGGTCAATTTTCTGGAATGGAAGCAGGGGGAAAGACTTTTTCCCGAACATCAGCTTCCGCTGCGGCACTATATGACCTACCGCAACCGAAACACGGGAGAGGAACGCGAGTATCTTCTTTCGGAATGTCCTTTCTCCGACCCGCAATGGGTGGAGGAATGGGAATTTGTGGACCGGCGCGACGAAAATCCCAATCCTGCGGCGGTCAACATCAACATTCTCGACAAGATAGATGATGAAGATCCCGGGCTGGACGTCACCCGCAGCCTTTTGGAAGACGACCGCTATCTCTTTTTGGTGGCGGTATACGATATAGACCAGGCCAGCGAGAAAGGGCTGCGCAAGGTGGCCGATTTTGTGAACAAGATGTATGAAGCGGGATACGATGCCTGCTTCCTCACCTCTTCGGATGTGGAGAGAGCCACGGCCTTCAAGGAAGACTACGGCGTGGCCGATTTCCCCGTCTTCTATGCCGACAACACCTCTATCAAGGCGGTGATTCGTTCCAATCCGGGAGTGGTGTTGGTGCGGAATGCCTATGTGTTGGGCTTGTGGGATTGGCGGCGTCTTCCCGAACCCGATGCGGTGGATTTCCACGCTTTGCAGACCGCTTTCGGGGCCCCCGAAGAAGAGTAACGGAGTGCGTTGAAAATGTAAAAAAACTGAATATGAGAAGAAGAATTGTGGCCGGCAACTGGAAGATGAACAAGAACTTTCAGCAGGCCGAGGATTTGTTTGACGAATTGGTCGATTTGTTGAAGAACGGACAGAACAAGGATACGGACGTGATTGTGTGTCCGCCCTCCCTCTACATAGAAATGGCGCACGATTTGAGTTGCGATGAAGAAGACGGGAACGAAGTGTTTTACGGCGTGGGCGCGCAGAATGTCAACGAACACGAATCGGGCGCGTACACGGGCGAGATTTCGGCGGGTATGCTGGCTTCCATGGGTGTGGAATACTGCATTGTGGGCCATTCCGAACGCCGTCGCTACTATGGCGAGACCGATGCTTTGGTGGCGCAGAAAATAGAGAGCCTTCTGCAAAACGACATCATCCCCATTGTGTGCATAGGCGAGACGTTGGAGGAACGCGAGAGCGGCAAGGCTTTCGAGGTTATCGAAAGGCAGCTCGAAGAAGGTATGTTCAATCTCAAGCCTTTGGATTTCGTGAAACTCATCATTGCCTACGAACCCGTTTGGGCTATCGGCACGGGCAAGACCGCCACGCCCGAACAGGCGCAGGAAATTCACGCCCATATCCGCAAGTGCATTCAGGAGAAATACGGCAAGGCGGTGTCTTCCACCATTCCCTTGCTCTATGGCGGCAGCTGCAACCCCAAGACCGCGCCCGAACTCTTTGCGCAGGAAGATATAGACGGCGGGCTTATCGGCGGGGCTTCGTTGCAGGCCGAAGATTTCATGAAGATTGTGAACGCTTGATTGTAAAAGCTTCGGAAGTTTTGTATGAATTATTATAGCGTTCGTTTGGAACACACGCTCACGGATATTGAGGCAGACCTTCTGACCGACGATCTGGCGGGTTTGGGATTCGAGAGTTTTGAAAGCGACGGAGCGGAGTCCGCCCGCGCCACGCAAACCCTCACCGCCTATATTCCCGCCCCGGCCTACGACGTGGCGCGGGCGGACATCGACACGCTCCTGCAAGACTGCGGCGAGAAAATCATCACCCGCACCGATACCCTTATTCCCGATAAGGACTGGAACGCCGAATGGGAGAAGTCCTACACACCCGTGCGTTTCGGTGATTTCTGCTACGTGCACGCCCCTTTTCACCAGCCTTTGGCACAAGTTCGCCACAATATCGAAATCGAACCCAAGATGTCTTTCGGCACGGCGCATCATCCCACCACCTCGCTGATGATTGGTTTTTTGGAAAGCGAGCCGCCCGCGGGCAAACGGGTGTTGGATATGGGTTGCGGCACGGGTGTGCTGGGCATTCTGTCGGGTATGCAGGGAGCGGAAAGCGTGTTGGGCATAGATATAGACGAATGGGCGTATAGAAACGCGCTCGAGAATGTGGCGCGCAACGGGCTTTCGGACAAGATGCGTATCGAACAGGGCGATGCTTCGAACTTGCAGGGCAGGGAATTCGATGTGATTTTGGCCAATATCAACCGCAACATCCTTCTGCGCGACACGGCGGTGTATGCGGCCTGCCTGCCGGCGGGAGGCGTGCTGTATCTGAGCGGATTCTATCGGCAGGATATGGATCTTCTGGAAAAGGAGTGCAACGCGCACCGCCTTTTCTATCAAAAACATATTGAAAAACAAGACGCGGGTGGCGAAACGTGGGCGGCGATGAAATTTCTCAAGAAGTGAGGATGAAGTTTTGGATTTCTCTTTGCTTGTTTTCCGTGTTGCTCGCGCCTGTGTGCGCCCAACGCCGCGACCAGCCTTTGGGCGGGAACGCCGCCGATTTCGAGGCCTCGTTGGGGGCGTATATGTTGGCCGATCCCAACCTCACCAAAGACGAGAAGGAACTTTTGCAGACGTGGACGGCCGGCTATTTGGATTATTTCTCTTCCTTGCGCGCCGAGCGTCGGGAGGATGTGGCCGAAATAGCGCGTATGGCGCATAAGGCCCGTGTGAAGGCCTATCCCGAACTGTATGCTTTCTTTCGCACGCAACAGCTTATGCAGCAGCGGCATAATTCCGTTCAGGACGAATGGCTCGAGGCCCTGCGGCAAAAGTTGAAGAAAACCCGCACGCGGCATTTCAACACCTTGGTGGACCGCACCTACAAATTGCTGGAAGAGGACGAATTTTATAGAAGCAACGCTGCTTGGTGGCAGGGCTCGGATATCGAATTCACCGTTCTCGAAATCAATTCCGAACCCGTTTTCCGTTTTTCCGATATAGACCTCAAGTGCCGCGCCTATAAAGACAGCACCTGCATCTACGGCACGCAAGGCGACTATTACCCTCTTTCCGACCGTTTCGAGGGAAAGGGCGGGCGCGTGTATTGGGAGCGGGTGGGCTTGGCTTCCGACAGTTGTTTCACCGACCTCAAGACCTATTCCCTCAACTTCAAGCAAGGCCGTTTTCAGGCCACCGATGTGGTTCACCGCAACCTCTATCTATACCCGAAAGATTTGCACGGCGATTTTTCCGAACGCCTCACGGCGGGCGACAAGCTCAAGGAAAGCCACTATCCGCAGTTCGTGGCGCGCGAACCTCTGTTCGTGCGCGATATCTTCACCGGCGTGGATGTGCGCGGGCCTTTGGTGCAGGAGGGCAACCGCGAGTATTTCGGCTCGGCTTCGGCCACGGCGCAGGTGGATGTGCGCGAAGAGGACGATGCGATACGGGTGCGGCTCACGTCCTCCCGCTTTCAGTTCGAGCGCGACAAGCTCAGCTCGTCGGACGCCCGTTTGGTGATGCGTCTGCACGAGGATTCGCTCTACAATCCCTCGGTAAACGTGCGCTACGATGCGGGCAACAGGGTGTTGCACGTCACCTCCCGCCAAGGCGACGGTTTGAGCGCCCCTTTCATCGACACCTATCACAAGGTGCGTATGGAATTCGAGGCCATGCGCTGGTATTTAGACCGCAACGAAGTGGAAATAGGCCTTTTGCAGATTCCGGGACGCGTGGGTTCGGTATCGTTCAAGTCGTTGAATCTTTTCTCGCGCGAGGAATTGGGCAAGATTACCTTGGGCATGGACGCCAATCCCTTCTTCATTCTGGCCTCCATTTCCAAGCGGGTCAACAGCAGGGAACTCTATTTGGACGAGGTGGCCGAGGCGCTGAATGTTTCCACCACGCAGGCCTTGGCCATGCTCTACAACCTTATCGCCTACGGCTATGTGAGCTACGACCCCGCCCGCAAGACCGTGACGCTTCTGCCGCAACTGTTCCATACGCTGGAAGTGACGGCCAATAAAGCCGATTTCGACGAAATCGAATTCAAGACCACCGAAGAAGGCATTGTGAAGGCGGTGCTCCGTTTGGACAGTCTCGACATCCGTATGGCCAAAGTGCCTTATATCCTTTTGAGCGGAAAGCAGGATGTGTATGCCCTCCCTGTCGACTCGGTGATTCACCTTTATAAAGATGCCGATTTCTATTTCAACGGCCTCTTTCATGCCGGTAACTTCAACTATACCGTGCGGGGCGCGCGCTTCTACTACAAGGATTTCAAGGTAGACATCGCCGATGTGCAGGAAATGGGATTGGAGGTGCGGCGTGTGGAAGACGGCGAAATCAAACGGCATCCCGTGGAATCGGTCATCAAGTCGTTGGCCGGCACCGTGCTTATCGACGACCCGGGCAACAAGGGCGGGCGCAAGGATTTTCCCGAATATCCGATTTTCGAAAGCACGCAACCTTCTTATGTATATTACGATGATGTGCGCGTGCAGAAAGGCGCGTATACGGCGGATTCCTTCTATTTCCGCGTCGATCCTTTCCGCATGGAGAAACTCAGTTCGGTGAACGTGGACAGTATCCGCTTTGCGGGAACCTTGCTTTCGTTCGGCCTTTTCCCCGACATTCGGGAAGAACTGGTCATCCGTCCCGACTATTCCTTGGGTTTCGCCACCCTCTCGCCTCCGGGCGGTTGGCCTGTCTACGACGGCAAATCGCGCTATTCGGGCGAGTTGTTCCTCGATAACAACGGGCTTTACGGACGCGGCGACTTCGCTTATTTAGGCTCGAACGCCGCCTCGCGCCGCATGGTGTTCCTGCCGCACCGTATGTATGCCCGCGTGGAAGACTTTTTCTTCCCCGACACAGTGCCGGGCAACTATCCTTTGGTGCGGGCGAACAAGGTGGAGGGTAATTTCTTGCGGCGCTCGGGGCAGTTCTCGTTGCGTTCGGTCAAGGATTCCGTGTTGCATTTCTATGCCGAAGACTGGAAACTGTCGGGCACCTATACGTTCTCGCCGGGGCGTTCCCGCGCGGAAGGCACCTTGTCCAACCGCTCCCGTTTCTTTGTCGATTCCCGCAGCTTTTCGTTGGCGCGTCGCGTGTTCCGCGCCGATACGGGCAATTTCCGCATCGCTTCGGGTGAACAGAATCTGCTTGCGACACAGGGACATACGCTGGCTGTGGATTTAGACAACCAACAAGGTAAGTTCCGTTCCACCGACGGCGCCTCACCCCTTGCCTTCGGGGTAAACCGCTACGAAACCTCGGTGTCGGAAATGGATTGGAGCATAGAGCGCAAGCAGGTGCGCATGAAGCATGGCGAGGAAGCCTCTTCCTCGTGGCGTGCCGCTTTGGATTCCATGAGCAAGGGCGAGCTCTTCACGGCCATTCTTCCCGGTGAAAGGTTCGTTTCCACGCGGCGGGCGCAGGCCGGGCTCAATTTCTACGGCACTTCGTCTTTGTTCTCGTATGCCGATACCGTGTTGCGCGTGGACGGCGTGGAGAGGCTTTTGGTGGCCGATGCCCTCTTTGTGCCGGCGCAGGGAAGGCTTGTGATAGGGAAGACGGGGCAAATGGAACCGCTCTACGGAGCCGAACTTTATTTCGGCGACCGCAACCGTCTGCATTCGTTCCACGATGTGCAGGCGCAGGTGTATTCAGCCGAGCAATACCGAGCCTCGGGGCTTTTCGACTACCGCGCCCCGCATATCGAGGAACAGGCAGTGTCTTTTGCAGGCATACGGCCTATGAGCGACGGCTTTTCGCAGGCCTCCGCCCGCATCACGTTCGATTCGGGCGTGCTGGCGCTCAACGAAGCCTTCGAGTTTATCGGAAAGATAGAATTGAGTGCGCGCGAGACCTATCCGCTTTTTTCGGGGAGCGTGCGGATGAAATACACCTGTCAGGTGTCGGAGAACAATCCCGCCGAAGCGGAGGAAACCGATTTCTATGACGCTTCCGAGGATGAATTCGAATATCGTTCCGAAGACGAAGAGGGAGTTGAGGATAGCACCGATGAGAAAGCTTCGGGAAAGGGTGGTTACGATGATTTTGAGTTTGAGGAAGAGGATACCCCGCGCACCAAAAAGCGCGAGGAAGAATTCGAGGACGAGGATTCCAAACGGCTCAACGCCCGAGGCAAGAAGAAAACCGAAGACGCTCCCGTGCTGGCCGAGGAGGTTATCGGGCTCGCCGCCGACAATCCTTTCCTTGCCGACGGCATTCAATTCGAGGCCTATATCAATTCCGATTCGGTGCAGATTCCTTTCAACGAGAAAACCCGTTCTACGGTGGGACGGCTCTTGGGCTGCGGCTTCTATACGCAGGACCGTTCCAATCAGCCGCAGTTCCTCTTCATGCAACGCAAAATCAGCACCGACCATCCCAATCTGGCCGTTACGGGAAATCTTGAATTCTCGCGTCCCGACAAGGCCTACCGCGTGTTGGACAGCTTGGGCGAAGAGGTATTTGCGCTGCGCCTGAACAGTTGCTTCGCCTTGGCTACGGGAGATATTGATTTAACAATGAATACCTATGAATTGGGTATGCGTTTCTACGGCAATATGATGCGCGACGGCAACACGGGAACCATTTCCGCCCGCGCCCTTTCGATGTTCGATTTCTACCTCACCGATGAGGTGGCCCGCCGCTTGGCCGCCCACCTCAATAAATTCGCCTATTCGAGCTACAACGGCAGTTCGGGCGAAGCCTACGTGTCGGGTTTCCTGCAACATCATCTTTCCGAAAAGGAACGTCAGCGCATGGAAGCCGAATTGCGTCTGACGGGAGTATTGAGCAAAATTCCCGACATTCTGAAGCAATCGCTCGTTTTTTCCGACTTGGAAATGGAATGGGACGC
>CAMWVZ010000018.1 GCA_947177845.1 uncultured Bacteroidales bacterium
CAAACTAAAGTTATGGATTACATCGCAGAAATCAACCGGCTCCGTAAGGAAAAAAACGCCGTCATTCTGGCGCACTACTATCAGATTCCCGAAATACAGGATCTCGCCGACTACATAGGCGACAGTTTGGCCTTGGCACGCCGGGCGGCCGAGACCCGCGCCGACATCATCCTCTTCGCCGGGGTGCATTTCATGGCCGAAACCGCCAAAATCCTCAATCCCGACAAGAAAGTGCTGCTGCCCGACTTGGAGGCCGGCTGCTCCTTGGCCGATTCCTGCGATGCGAAGGAACTTGCCAAGATGAAGGCCGAATATCCCGACCATAAAGTGCTCTCCTACGTGAACTGCTCGGCCGAGGTGAAATGCCTCTCCGACATCATCTGCACCTCCGGCAACGCCCTCAAGATTGTGGAGACTTTTCCCAAAGACCAAAAGATTCTCTTTGTGCCCGACAAAAACTTGGGCGGCTACATCAACCGCGTCACGGGGCGCGATATGAAGCTTTGGCCGGGAAGCTGCCAGATTCACGACATTCTCGATGCCGAGAAAGTTTTGGAACTCAAACGGCAACATCCCGACGCGAAAATCATCGCCCACCCCGAATGCAATCCCGCCGTGTTGCAGGTTTCCGACTTCGTGGGCTCCACCGCCGCCATGCTCAAATTCATTGTCGAAGACCCCTGCCGGGAATATATCGTGGCCACCGAAACGGGTATCCTGCATCAGATGCACAAGGTGGCGCCCGCCAAGACCTTCTACGTGGCCAGCAACGAGGGCGGCTCCTGCGCCTGCAACGACTGTCCGCACATGAAGCGCAACACGGTGGAGAAACTCTACCGTTGCCTGAAAGACGAAACTCCCGAAATCACGCTCTCGGAGGAGGTTATCGCCAAGGCCCGCAAGCCTATCGAAGAAATGTTGAGATTGAGCTGACAATGCAAAGACGCGCCTTTCTCCTTCTTTTGCTGAGCGGAATATTCCTCCTCGGATGCCATGCGCAGGAACCCTGCCCCGGCATGGAGTTCAAGCAGTTTTTCCACGACAACGGACAGGTGGCCTCGGAGGGCTGTTGGCGCGACAACGCTCCCGAAGGCGTGTGGAAGAACTACGACCCGCAAGGCAACCTCATATCGGAGGGAGCGCGCGAAAAATCGCTGCTCACGGGCGTGTGGACGTTCTACCAAAACGGGCGCAAGACCTCCGAAATCCGCTACGAAAGCGGGCGTAAGAACGGCCAGGCCGTTTCCTATCTTCCCGACAGAACCGTCACGAGTTTCTACCGCAACGATACCTTGCAGGGTGTGCGCACCACGGCCGACACCACAGGTAGAATTATGAAAACCACTCCATTCCGGAACGGCTTGGAGCACGGTCTCGAAAAACATTACGATGCGGGCGGCGATGTGCGTCAGTTCGTGTTCTACCGCGAAGGGCTCACCGTCTTTAAGGAAAACGGCAATGTGCGCGATGCGCAGGGGCGCCGGCAGGGGCGTTGGAAGGATTTTTACGCCAACGGCAACCTGCATTGGGAGTGCATCTACAAAGACGACCTCAAAAACGGATACTACAAGCTCTACGACAGCACGGGCAATCTCGTTTCGCTCGAAAAATACGTGGAAGACGTGTTGCAGCGGGACGCGCCCGAGATAGAGGAGCTTTCCATTCACACCGAATACTACGCCAACGGAAAGCCCAAGTTCCGCGTGGCGATGAAGAACGGCAAGCCCGAGGGCCTTTGCCGGCAATACGACAGTCTTACAGGCAAGGTGGTGCGCGGCATCGTCTTTCAGGACGGCAAGGTTTTGGGCAGCGAGCAGGTGGATGAATACGGCAACAAGAGCAACGAGATGTATGAAGAGCATTACCCCGACGGCACGCTCAAATGTGCGGGGCGGCTCTACAAGGGAAAGCGATACGGCAAGTGGAAGTTCTATTATCCCGACGGACGCTTGGAGCAGGAGGGCGAATATCACAACGGTCAGGCCGAGGGAACGTGGTCGTGGTACTTTCCAGACGGAGGCCTGCGGCGCGAGCAGGAGTACCGTCAGGGCAGGCTCGACGGCGGCAGCGTGGAATACGACGACAGTGCGCGGGTGGTGGCCAAGGGGCGTTACAGCGACGATTTGGAAGACGGACATTGGGAATATTTCCGGCAGGGGGAGGTGACGCAGGGAGAGTATCGTTTCGGCGAGAAGGAAGGGCTTTGGAAGAGTTATTGGTCGAAGGAAGGCAAGAAAAAACTTTCGTTTCAGGGATACTATACGGGCGGCGTTCCCGACGGCAAGCATCAGTATTTC
The DNA here is from genome assembly GCA_947177845.1 of uncultured Bacteroidales bacterium. Taxonomy (GTDB): domain Bacteria; phylum Bacteroidota; class Bacteroidia; order Bacteroidales; family P3; genus Pullibacteroides. The sequence goes on from CAMWVZ010000018.1 coordinate 2,298, forward strand.
GATGAAGAAGGAAATCTGACGCAGGAGGGATATTTCCGTCAGGGGAAACGGGTGGGCACATGGATCAAGTACGACAGGACGGGACAGCCCGAAATGCGTATCCGCTACGACAACCGCGAGGAGGAGACGCGCTACAACGGCCGCCGTACCGTGAGCCGGGAACAGGAAAAGGCTTTTCGGGAAGAGAATGTACGCTTAGCCGAATGAAACCGTGCGGATGAAGGGACTCGAACCCTTACGTCTCGCGACACCAGATCCTAAGTCTGGCACGTCTACCAATTCCGCCACACCCGCGTGAAAACGAAAGAAGTGCAAAAGTAGAAAAAAATAAAATTTATTTGTATGAATATGAAAAAAGCAAGCAAGACGGCTGCGAAAGCCGCTCCGAAGACGAAAAAACTGCAAGGTTCCGAAACCGAAAAAAATCTTTTGGCTTCGTTTGCCGGCGAGTCGCAGGCACGCAACCGTTACACTTTCTTTGCCAAACAGGCAAAAAAGGACGGCTTCGAACAGATTGCCGCCATTTTTGAGGAAACCGCCAAGCAGGAGGAAGAACACGCCAAGCTTTTCTTCAAGGAATTGAAGGGCGGCATGGTGGAAATCACGGCTTCCTTTCCCGCCGGTCAGATTTTAGACACCAAGGCCAACTTGGAGGCCGCCGCCGAGGGCGAAAAGGAAGAATGGAAAGATCTCTACGCTCATTTCGCCGCCGTGGCCAAGAAAGAGGGTTTCCCCGAAATCGCCGACCTCTTCACCCATGTGGCGAGCGTGGAAAAGGAACACGAAGCCCGCTATCGGAAACTGTTGGCCAACGTAAAGGCCGGCACGGTGTTCAAAAGACCTAAAAAAGTGTTCTGGTATTGCCGCAACTGCGGTTATGTGCACTACGGCACCTCCGCTCCCGTGCTGTGTCCGTCGTGCAAGCACCCGCAGGCCTATTTCCAACTGCAAGTGAAAGAATACTAAACCAGATTGTCCCGCCTCATGAAAGACAAATCACCGCTCCTGCTCATCGGCGTTCTCTTTTTCATTTTCGGTTTCGTGACGTGGCTCAATTCCACGCTCGTGCCGTTTTTGAGAATAGCCTGCGAACTGACGCATTTCGAATCGTATTTAGTTACGTTTGCGTTTTATATCGCCTACGTGATTTTCGGCCTTCCTTCGGGAAGAATCATCAACCGGGTAGGTTATTCCCGTTCCATGACGATAGGATTGAGCGTCATGGCCGTGGGCGCGGCCTTCTTTGTCCCCGCCGCCTACACGCGTTTCTATCTTTTCTTCCTTATAGGCCTGTTTCTCATGGGGGCGGGACTTACCCTGCTGCAGACGGCGGCCAATCCCTATGCCGCCGTGCTCGGTTCTCCCGAGACGGCGGCCCGCCGCATCAGCCTCATGGGCATCTGCAATAAATTCGCGGGCGTGCTGGCGCCGCTCATTCTGGGCAGCATCGTGTTGGGCGATACGGGCTACATCACCTCTCAAATCGACACGCTGGCGGTGGGCGACCCCTTGCGCGACGCCCTGCTCACCGAACTTTCGCGGAGATGTATCCTTCCCTATTGCTTCATCGTATTGTTTCTGTTCGTGTTGGCGGGTTTCGTGCATTTCTCGCCCCTGCCCGACCTCCGTCCCTCCGAAGAGGCCTCTTCGGCTCCGTCGCGGATTGCCGCTCCCCGCTTTTGGCTGGGGGTTGTGGCGCTGTTCTTCTATGTGGGCGTGGAGGTTATCGGCATGGACAGCCTTATCGGCTATGCCATGAGCCACGGCATGGAGGCCTCTTCGGCCAAGATTTTCCCCGCCCTTTCCATGGTGGCTTTCATGATAGGCTACCTCATCGGCATCGCGGGCATTCCCCGTTTTTTCAGCCAAAAGACGGCCCTTGTTCTGTCGGCCTTGGCGAGTATGGCGGTGATGACGGCGGCCATTCTCACCCCCGGCATCGCTTCGGTTTATGTGCTGATTTTCTTGGGACTCACGCACGCCATGATTTGGCCGGCCGTGTGGGGGCTTGCGCTCGAGGGGCTCGGCAAGAGCATTTCCACGGGCTCGTCGCTGTTGGTGATGGCGGTGGTGGGCGGCGCCCTCCTGCCTCTCCTGTTCGGTATGCTGATAGACCGCATCGGACATCAGGCGGCCTATTGGATGACCTTGCCCTGTTATGCCGTGATTTTGCTCTATGCGGTAACGGTGAAACATCGGTCTTCAAACTGACCTGTTAGGAAAACTCAAAAAAAAATGCTACTTTTGAGGTTCCGTGTGTAAAAACCGGAGAACGTATAGAATAAACGAGATATTATATAACTTATTCATTATGAAAAAGTTGATTAGTTTTATAAGCCTTGCGGCGGTAGTTTTGCTCGGTTTCACCTCCTGCGACAAGGAACCGAAACCCAAGTTCTCCACAAACCTCAACACAGGCCACAATCTTGTAGGGCGTCTTTACGGTGAAAATGGCGTTGTGGAAGAGCCTAACCAAGCACAAGGTATCATATTTGCGGTTTCTCCCAAAGGAGACTCGGCTTATCTGGTTTCCTTCACCGACTTGATGGAACAAAAAGACCTCGTTTACGAAAATGCTTCCGGATTACACAGAGATTATACTTTCTATGCCAGAACCGTTGCGTGGAGCGAGAAACTTTTCGAAGCCGGTGCTACCGATAAGGATGGTGCAGTGAATACCGACCGCATCATTAAAATGGCGAACGATTCGTCATATGGAGCTACGGCCGCACAAGAATGCCGCGATTATTTCAAGAGGTCTTATAGTGACACGGTAACGCAAAATGCATATAATAGAGATACTATATGGAAAAGTACCAAGGGCCAATGGTACCTGCCTTCCATGCAGGAACTTGCCGCGTTGATGAAAGTAAAGGATAAAATCAACCAAAAGTATCTGCAAGGTGTTCCCGCATCCGATGCCGCCAATAAAATTTATTTCCAGGCTATCGGTAACAAGCCTAATCTCGACCTCGAGGGTAAGGATGCCTTTTTCGCTTATTGGAGTTCCACTGAAAAGGGCAAAGAATATGCATGGTACGATCTGCCCGCTTCGAACAATGACAACGCTGTGCCCAAGACTTGGGGCGATGAGGGTGGTGAAGGCCGTATTTACGTGCGTCCCATCCGCAAAGTCGCATTGTAGTTCCATATTCCGATACAGAAAAAGGGCTGCTTTTCGACAGGCGGCCCTTTTTTTATAGTTTTCGAAAAATTTCACAGGTTCACAACACAAAGACAAATGGAAAAGGATTTTATCGAGGAATTGCGCTGGCGGGGCATGTTGCAGGATTTGATGCCCGGCGCCGAAGAACTTTTGAAAAAGGAAAAAGTGACGGCCTACGTGGGCATAGATCCTACCGCCGACTCCTTGCATATCGGACACTTGGTGAGCATCATGATGCTCAAGCATTTGCAAGAATGCGGGCATAAGCCGCTGGCTTTGGTGGGAGGCGCCACGGGCATGATCGGCGACCCGTCGGGCAAGTCGCAGGAACGGGTGTTGCTTACCGAGGATATTCTGCGCCACAATGTGGAGTGCATCAAGAAACAGCTTTCCAAGTTTTTGGATTTCGATAGTTCCGAACCCAACGCCGCCGAGTTGGTGAACAACTACGACTGGATGAAGGACTACACCTTTTTGGCCTTTATCCGCGACATAGGCAAGCACATCACGGTAAACTACATGATGGCGAAAGATTCGGTGAAGAAGCGTTTTTCGGGTGCGGCGGGCACCGACGGCATGTCGTTCACCGAATTTACCTACCAGCTGGTGCAGGGCAACGACTTTTTGCATCTCTACAAGACCAAGGGTTGCAAGCTGCAGATGGGCGGCAGCGACCAATGGGGCAACATCACCACGGGCACCGAGCTTATCCGCCGCACCGAGGGCGCGGAGGCCTACGGGCTCACCTGTCCGCTCATCACCAAGGCCGACGGCGGCAAGTTCGGCAAGACCGAAAGCGGCAACGTATGGCTCGACCCGGCCAAGACCTCACCCTATAAGTTCTATCAGTTCTGGCTGAATTGCTCGGACGAGGACACGTCGCGCTATATCCGCATCTTCACGCTCAAGACACGCGCGGAAATCGAGGAGTTGGAAAAACAGCACAAGGAAGCGCCCCACCTGCGCATCTTGCAGAAAGCCTTGGCCGAAGACCTCACCGTGCGCGTCCATTCGCAGAAAGACTACGAGGCGGCGGTGGAGGCTTCGGAAATCCTGTTCGGAAAGAGCACCACCGAATCCCTGCGCAAACTCGATATAGACACCTTCCTGTCCGTTTTCGAGGGGGTTCCCTGCAGCGAGGTGGCCGCGAGCGAATTCAACGGCGACACTTCGCTGATAGACTTGCTTTCCGACAAGACGGGCATTTTCGCGTCCAAGAGCGAGGTGCGCCGCGCTTTGAAAGAAAACAGCCTTTCCATCAATAAGGAAAAGGCCACCGAGCAGATGCCCGTGAACCGCGATATGTTGCTCAACGATGCCTATGTGCTTGTGCAGAAGGGCAAGAAAAATTATTTCCTCATACACGTAAGATAGTCCGATGTTTCTGTTTTACGCGCCTCAGGTCGACAAGGGCGAATGCCGGTTCTCGCCTGCCGAAAGTCATCATTGCGCCAAGGTGCTGCGGCTTTTGCCGGGGCAGGAGGTGTGGGTGACCGACGGAGAAGGTTCCCTCTACGGGGCGGAACTTTCGGTGGTGAGCGACAAGGTTTGTCTGGCGCGTGTGCGCGAGGTGCTGCGCAAGCCCGGAGAAGCAGGCAACCTGCGTCCGCAGACGCATATCGTGCTGGCGCCCACCAAGAACATAGACCGCACCGAGTGGTTTTTGGAAAAGGCCACCGAGGTGGGTTTGGGGCGGATTTCCTTTGTGTGCACCGAGCATTCCGAAAGGAAGGTGGTGAAGGAGGAGCGGGTGTGCGGCGTTCTGTTGGCGGCGATGAAGCAGTCGCAGCAGGCGTGGCTGCCGCTTTCGGGCCCTATGATGTCGCTCAAGGAGTATGTGGAAGGGAGAGAGAAGCGGCTTTTGCCGGAAGAGTCCTATCCGCAGAAGTTCATTGCCTATTGCGGCGGAGAATACCCCAAAAAAGATTTTTTAAGCGTTTTGGAGCCCGATAGGGGAGTTGAGGTTATCATCGGCCCCGAGGGTGATTTTTCGCCCGTAGAAGTGGAATTTTGCGTAAAAAACGGCTATACGCCCGTTTCCCTCGCCTCCACCCGTCTGCGTACCGAAACCGCCGCCTTGCTGGCCGCATGGGGTTCGGTACTGAAAAAAAACGCCCTGCGATGAAAACGTTGTTCCGTGTGCTTGTGACGGCGGCGCTCCTCGGGGCGTGCTGTTCCGCTCCGGCGCAGAAAATCGCCGTAGGGCTGCTTAAATACAGCGGGGGCGGGGATTGGTACGCCAATCCTACTTCGCTGCCCAACCTCATCGCTTTCGCCACCGTGCAGGCGGGCATGGACCTCGATCCCCGCCCCCACACCGTCGAAGCCGGTGCTACGGCGATTTTCGACTGTCCTTTCGTGCATCTCACGGGCCACGGCAACGTGGTCTTCTCGGAAGCCGAGGTGCGCAACCTGCGCGCCTATCTCTTGGGCGGCGGCTTTCTGCATATCGACGACAACTACGGCCTCGACAAATACATCCGCGCGCAGATGAAGCGCGTTCTGCCCGAAACCGATTTCGTGGAACTGCCCCTTTCGCATCCTATTTATAATCAAGTCTTCGATTTCAGCCATAGCGGACTGCCCAAGATTCACGAACACGACAACAAGCGCCCGCAGGGGTTCGCGCTGATTTACGAAGGCAGGGTGGTTTGTTTCTACACCTACGAATGCGATTTGGGCGACGGCTGGGAAGACCCCGCCGTGCACAAAGACAGCCCCGAAAGTCACCGCGCGGCCTTGGAAATGGGCGTGAACATATTGCAGTTCGCCTTCACGCAATAAATTTTCTTTAATTTTGCCAAAAATTTAGCGATATGAAAAACATTCTTGTAAAAGCCTTGTTTTTAGGAATTATCGGCGTTTTGCCCGTATCTATGGCGTGGTCGCAGAGCAGCGTGCATACGGTGGTGCTGCAAGACGTATTGTCTGTGGACGTGGAAGGCCGTTTCGACGTGCAGGTGGTGCAGGGATTGGAGGAGAAAGCGGAGATAGAGGCGCCCGCCGAAGTGTTTATGAAGATGAAAGCCAAGCAGAGCGGAAAATCTTTCGAACTTTCCATAAAGGACAAGGATGCCCGCACGTATAGCCCCTTCAAGGTGACGCTGACGCTCAAGCACCCCGAAAAAATCAATTTGGAAGGTGCGGCCAAGATGAAGTTGGCGGATGTGTTCACCTGCAAGAAACTTTCGCTGGAACTGGAAGATGAAAGCGCCTTCGACGGCGAAATCCGCGCTTCCGAAAGCGTGAGCGTGAAAGTGGAAGGCCATGCTTCCCTGAAGACCTCCATCAACGCCGTGAAATATTGCAAGATGGAACTTTCCGGTTACGCCGCCGTTCAGCTGAGCGGCTACGCGCCTTCGACAAACCTGTCGCAGAAAGACGCCAGCAAACTGGAAGCCCGTAATTTCCGTACCGACAAACTGGATGCCAAGCTGTCCAATCACGCCACGGCGGGCATAACGGTCAACAGCACCTTGAACGTCACCGTGGAAGATGCGGCGGTGCTGCAATACGACGGTGCGCCCAAGACCAAGGTGAACAGCTCGGGTGTGGCCAAGGTGTCGGCTTACTAATTGTTCTTGTCGGAAAACTCCATGAGATAGGCCTTGATGAAGTCGTCGAGGCCTCCGTCCATCACTTCCTGCACATTGCTGGTTTCACAACCCGTGCGCAGGTCCTTCACCATTTTGTAGGGTTGCATCACATAGGAACGGATTTGGCTTCCCCATTCTATTTTCTTCTTGCTGCCCTCAATGGCGTCTATCTTTTCCTTCTTCTTGCGCAACTCTATTTCGTAGAGTTGTGATTTAAGCATTTGCAGGGCCTTTTCGCGGTTCTGCAACTGGGAGCGTGTAACCTGACATTCGATGATGATGCCGCTCGGGGCGTGGCGCAGACGTACCGCCGTTTCCACCTTGTTCACGTTCTGCCCGCCGGGGCCGCTGCTCCGGAAAGTGTCCCAGCTGAGGTCGGCGGGGTTCACTTCGATGTTGATGTTGTCGTCGATCATCGGGTAGGCGTAGACCGATGCGAACGACGTGTGGCGGCGTGCATTGGCGTCGAAAGGAGAAATCCTCACCAGTCGGTGCACGCCGCTCTCGCTTTTCAGATAGCCGAAGGCAAAATCGCCCTCCACTTCGATGGAGGCCGACTTGATGCCCGCCTGTTCGCCCTCCTGATAGTCCACCACGGTGGTTTTGTAATTCTTGCGTTCCGCCCACCGCATATACATGCGGTAGAGCATTTCCGCCCAGTCTTGGCTTTCGGTGCCGCCCGCCCCCGAATTGATGGTGATCATGCAGCCCAGGCGGTCTTCCTCGCCCGAGAGCATATTCTTGAATTCCAAGTCCTCCACGCTTTTTTCCAGATGCGCGAGAGCCTGTTCCATTTCGGCTTCGTCGGCTTCGCCCGCCTCCAACATCTCATACAGCACCTCCGCATCGCCCTTCTCGTTGTCGAGCGCGCGGAAAGCGTCTGTCCACACTTTGCGTTTCTGAATGGATTTGAGGATTTTCTCGGCCTCCTTGGGGTCGTCCCAAAAGTCGGGAGCCTGTGTCTTGGCTTCTTCGTCCGCTATGAATTTCTCTTTTCCGGCGATGTCAAAGACACCTCCTCAGCGTCTCCACCCTCGCGGAGAGCGCATTGATTCTTTCCTTATCCATGATGTTTCGATTCTACTATGCCTGTGCGTCGGCGCGGCCGTGGCAGTTCTTGTATTTCTTGCCGCTGCCGCAGGGACAGGGGTCGTTGCGGCCGATTTTCTTCTCGATATGCACGGGCTGGGGCTTCTGAGGCGCGTCGGGACCGTTGGTCTGCGTGCGCACCTGTTCGGCACCCGTGCGGCGGGTTCCTTCCACACCGCCCTGCCGCGAAGTCTGCATACGGCTCATGTCGGTCTTCTGTTCGCGGGCTTCCTTCATCTGTTCGGGGTCGGGCGAGGGCAGATGACCGAGAGAGAGGAAAGCGCTCACCTCGCGGTTCATGTCGATAATCATCTGCTGGAAAAGGTTGAAGGCCTCGAACTTGTAAATCAAAAGCGGGTCTTTCTGTTCGTAGGAAGCGTTCTGCACCGATTGCTTGAGCTCGTCCATTTCGCGCAGATGTTCTTTCCAGCCGTCGTCTATCATGGCCAGACACAGCCCCCTTTGAATGGAGGCGGTGATTTCGTGGCCGTTGCTGTCCAGACATTTCTTGATATTGGCCACCACCTGCAAGGTTTTCTTGCCGTCGGTAACGGGAATGGCGATGTTCTCGAAGCGCGAGCCGTGCGATTCCTGCACGTGCTTGATAATGGGCAGGGCTTGTTTGGCAATGGCTTCGGCCTTTTGGCGGTACGCCTCGTAAACGGCGTTGAACACTTCCTGCACGGCCTCGGTTTTTCCGCTTGTGGCGCGGTTTTCGTCTATGGGGCATTCCACACCGAAAGTACGGACGAGACGGCCCTTGAACTGCTCGAAATCGCGGTCTTCGCGCAAGTCGTTCATAAAGCCCTCCACGGTGTCGTACATCATGTTCGAAATGTCGATGCCCAAACGTTCCCCGAACAAGGCATGGCGGCGCTTGGTATAGATTACCTCGCGCTGGGCGTTCATCACGTCGTCGTATTCCAAGAGACGCTTGCGCACGCCGAAGTGGTTTTCCTCCACCTTTTTCTGCGCCCGTTCAATCGACTTGGTAATCATACCCGACTGAATGTTCTCGCCCTCCTGATAGCCGAAGCGGTCCATAACCGCGGCGATACGTTGGGAAGCGAAAAGACGCATGAGGTTGTCTTCCAACGACACATAGAACTGCGAGCTTCCGGGGTCTCCCTGACGGCCGGCACGCCCCCGCAGCTGACGGTCCACACGGCGGCTTTCGTGACGCTCGGTGCCTATGATGGCCAAACCGCCCGCTTCCTTCACGCCCGGTCCGAGCTTGATGTCGGTACCACGCCCGGCCATGTTCGTGGCAATCGTCACCGTGCCCGCCTTGCCCGCTTCGGCCACGATGTCGGCCTCCTTCTTGTGCAATTTGGCGTTGAGCACGTTGTGCGCGATGCCGCGCCCTTTCAGCATACGGCTCAGCAATTCGCTCACCTCCACCGAAGTAGTACCCACCAAAACAGGTCTTCCGGCCTTGATAAGACGTTCCACCTCCTCGATGATGGCGTTGTATTTCTCGCGTTTGGTCTTGTAGATGAGGTCGTCCATATCCTCCCGGATAACGGGCCGGTTGGTGGGAATGCAGACCACATCGAGCTTATAGATGTTCCAGAATTCCCCCGCTTCGGTCTCGGCGGTACCCGTCATACCCGAAAGCTTGGAATACATGCGGAAATAGTTCTGCAACGTAATGGTGGCGTAGGTTTGGGTGGCTTTCTCCACCTTCACCCTTTCCTTGGCTTCAATGGCCTGATGCAGACCGTCCGAGTAGCGACGCCCCTCCATGATACGCCCCGTCTGCTCGTCCACAATCTTCACCTCGTTGTCTATCACCACATATTCCACATCACGCTCGAACAAGGCGTAGGCTTTCAGAAGCTGGTTTATCGTGTGCACGCGGTCCGACTGAATCGCGTAGTCGCGCATGATTTCGGCTTTCTTGGCCGTTTTCTCCTCGGCGGAGAGGGAGGATTTCTCCACGTCGGCTATCATGGAGCCCACGTCGGGCAACACATAGTATTCGGGATTGTGCGCGTCGGCGCTCAAAGCGTCCACACCCTTTTCGGTAAGGTCTATCGTGTTGAGTTTCTCGTCGATGACAAAGTAGAGTTCCCCGTCTATAATGGGCATGTTCTTACCCTGTTCCTGCAGATAGAAGTTTTCGGTTTTCTGCATGAGGGTCTTCATGCCCGGCTCACTCAAAAACTTAATCAAGGCGCTGTTTTTGGGAAGCCCGCGGTGCGCCCTGAAAAGCAGTTCGCCGCCTTTCTTCTCGTTTTCGGAAGTGGGCGTGCCCGCAAGCAAGGTCTTGGCTTCGGCCAAAATCTTGGTGACCAGTTGCCTTTGTTTGTTGTAGAGGCTTTCAATCTGCGGCCGCAGCGCATCGAATTCCTGGTCGTCGTCCTTGAAAGTGGGGCCAGAAATAATCAGAGGCGTACGCGCGTCGTCAATCAACACCGAGTCCACCTCGTCCACAATCGCGTAATTATGACCGCGTTGCACCAATTCCTGCGGGGTGCGGCACATATTGTCGCGCAGATAGTCGAAGCCGAATTCGTTGTTGGTACCGTAGGTGATGTCGGCCAAGTAAGCCTGCCGACGGGCTTCGCTGCTGGGTTGATGCTTGTCGATGCAATCCACCTTGAGGCCGTGGAATTCGAACAGCATCCCCATCCATTCCGAGTCGCGCTTGGCCAGATAGTCGTTCACCGTCACCACGTGCACCCCTTTTCCCGACAAGGCGTTCAGATAAACGGGCAGGGTCTCCACAAGGGTCTTGCCTTCACCCGTGCTCATTTCCGCGATTTTACCCTGATGCAGCACGATACCGCCAATCAACTGCACGTCGTAGTGCACCATGTCCCAAGTCACGAGGTTGCCCCCCGCCATCCAGCGGTTCTTGTAGTAGGCCTTGTCGCCGCGCACGTTCACATTGTCGCGTGTGGCGGCCAAATCCCCGTCCCACGGCATCGCCGACACCTCCACCTCTTCGTTTTCGGCAAAGAGCCTTGCGGTGGCCTTCATCACGGCGAAAGCCTCGGGAAGAATTTCGTCGAGCGTTTCCTGCGTCTGTTCGTAAATCGCCTTGTCGAGCTTGTCGATAGAGGCGTAGATATGTTCCTTTTCCTCCACGCTCAGGTGGTCGTCGATATTCTGGTCGAGTTTTGCCTGAAGCGCGTCGCGTTCGGCCTGATTTTCGGCGCAACGTTCCTTGATACGCTGCTTGAATTCCTGCGTTTTGGCACGCAGGGCATCGTTGTCGAGCTTGGAAATGATTTCGTATTGCTCCAAACACTTTTCCAAGACAGGCCTGATGGCTTTCACGTCGCGTTCGGACTTACTGCCGAACAATTTGCTCAAAAAATTTGCCATATAACCATACTGATTTAACAA
>CAMWVZ010000019.1 GCA_947177845.1 uncultured Bacteroidales bacterium
TTGGCTACCAAGAGATAGTCCTCAAGGAGAAAGGATAGAGAGGCGTAGCGTGGGCTACGCCTCTTTTTTTTGGAAGGAGGCTTTATGATGCCCACACGGAATAAGATAGAACTTCTTGCTCCCGCCGCCGATTTCGAGGTGGCGAAAGCGGCCATAGATGCCGGTGCGGATGCCGTGTATATGGGCGGGCCGGCTTTCGGGGCGCGGGTGCGGGCTTCCAATTCCTTGCAAGACATCGAAAAGACGGTGCGTTATGCCCACCGCTACGCCTCGCGTGTGTTTCTTACGCTCAACACCTTAATTTATGAAGACGAGATGCCGGCGGCCGTGGAATTGGCGCGGCAGGCCTACAACATGGGCGTGGATGCGCTGTTGATTCAGGATTTGGGATTGTTGGAGGCGGGATTGCCGCCTATCGAGCTTCACGCCAGCACGCAATGCCATATAGACAGTGTGGAGAAAGCGCTTTTTCTGCAAGCGTTGGGTTTTAAGCGTTTGGTTTTGGCGCGCGAACTTTCGTTGCGCGAGATTGCAGCCATTTCGCAGGCGGTGAAGATAGAAACCGAAGCTTTTATACATGGGGCTTTGTGCGTGAGTTACAGCGGACAATGCTATATGAGTTGCTATACCACGGGGCGGAGCGGCAATCGGGGAGAGTGCAGTCAGGCGTGCCGTTTGCCCTACGATTTGGTTAACGGGCGCGGGGAGGTGTTGCTCAAGAACCGCTATCTGCTTTCCATGAAAGACCTCAATGCCGATGCGTATATAGAGGATTTGGTGAAGGCGGGCGTGTCGTGTCTCAAGATAGAGGGGAGGTTGAAGGAGGTGGATTATGTGAAGAATGTAACCTATTGGTATCGTAAGCGTTTAGATGCTGTCTTGCGGAATTTTCCAACGTGTGTCAAGGCGTCGCAGGGCGAGGTGCAGACCGATTTTCAACCCGATTTACAGAAAACTTTTCATAGGGAATACACTTCTTTTAATTTGTCGGGAAAGCGTGAAGACTGGGCGGTTTTCGAAACCCCCAAGGCTATGGGATGCAGGGTGGGGAAGGTGCGTAAGGCCGAACTTCGGCGCAACAGGGAGGGCTTTTGGCGGCTGGATTTGCAGGTGGAGGGCGAGGTTGCTTTTTCGGCGGGCGACGGAATTTGCTATGTGGATGCGCGTGGCGATTTGCAGGGCGGGAATGTGGAAAGGGTGGAGAAGTCCAAGGGCCTTTTTCTCTTGGAAATGGCGGCGCCTTCGCAGAATGTGGCGGAACTTCCCGTGGAGGGGACGATGCTCTATCGCAACCGCGACAAAATTTTCGACAAAACGTTACAGACGGCGGTGTTCAGCAGGACTTTGGCCGTGCACGCTGTGTTCGATGCCAAGGAAAGATGTTTTTCTTGGCGTGATGAAGACGGCAACGAGGTGAGGGCGTGCCTGAACGAAGACGAGGTGCAGCCCGCGCGCAATCCCGAAGCGGTGCCCGCCAATTTCGCCGCGCAGACGGGCAAGTTGGGCGGTACGGCCTATCGTTTGGAAAATTTTGAATATAAGGGTGATGAACTTTTCTTTGTGCCCGCTTCCACGCTCAACCGCGTCCGTCGCGACTTGGTGGAGAAGATGAATGCTTTGCGGGAGGAAAGATACCGGCCCGCCGCCTCGGTTGCTGCGGACACGCCCGTTTCGGCTGTTGCCAAAGACCTTGCCGTTCCCGCCCCGGCTTTGGACTACCGTGTCAACTGCGCCAACAGCTACGCCCGACGGCTTTATTCGGGCGCGGATGCAGTGCCGGTGGAACCTGCCTACGAGCTGGAGATGGAGAAGCACCGTCGGCAACCCAACGAGCCGTTGATGCTCTGCAAACACTGCATCCGCGCCCAAACGGGACAATGCCTCAAGCGAAACAAGGTGTCGGACAAGTTCAAGGGCGATTTGTTTTTGCGTTCGGCAAACCATAAATTCGCATTGCGTTTCGATTGCGAGGCTTGCAGAATGGAAGTCCGCTCGTGCTGAACGCGGGGCGCGTTTTTACATTTCAAAAAAATGAAAAGACAGACTTGGATGTTTTTCGGAAGCAGGGCGATGATGCTCGTGGCGATGGCAGGCATAGCCGTTTCGTGCGCCAATTACAGTTCCGCGCCCACGGGAGGCCCCAAGGATCTGGCTCCCCCCGTGCTTCTGAAAGCCGAGCCCCCGCAAGGCACTGTCGGTTTCACGCACGATAAAATCAATCTAACCTTCGACGAATTCGTGGTGTTGCAGAACACCGATAAAATCATCGTTTCCCCGCCCTTGGAAAGAATTTCCTACAGCTCCAACCTCAAGACGGTGACGGTGCTTATCGAAGATTCTTTGGCAGAAGGAACAACCTATTCCATTAATTTTAAGGATGCTGTGGGCGATTTGCACGAGTCTACGCCCCTGCGCGATTTCACCTATGTCTTTTCTACGGGAAAGACCATAGACAGCGGTTTCCTTTCGGGTATACTGCTCGATGCGTTCGACAACAAACCCGTCAAGGAGGCTTCGGTTCTGCTCTATGCGCAACTTCCCTCCGAATACCCGCCCGCGACGCCGCCCGCCTATGTTTCCGTTACCGATGCGGAAGGCTTCTTTACGTTTTCGCACATTAAGGAAGGCTGCTATCATGTTTTGGCGATAGCCGAGGAGAGCCGTGATTATCAACTTAATCCCGTTGAGGAGAAAATGGCTTTTTCGGAAGACTGCTGGCAGACGCAGGCTTTTCAGGCGCCGGTGCTCTTTTCGAAATCCGCCCGTCAGAAAGAGAGCGACACCGCGATTCGTGCCGCCTACGATACGGCTTTGCAGAGAGCCAAAAGAACGGCTTTCGGTGCGGCGGAAGACAGCAATCATCGTTTGTTCCTCTATCAAGACTGGCAGGAGGATGTTTTCTTGAAAGAGGCTAAATGGAATGCACGGGGCGAAATTCTCCTGACGTGGTACTACAAGCCCGATTCTGCCTTGCTCCGCTATGAGTTTCTGCCGTCCTACGCCGACGAAGAGATAGTGGCGCAGGCACAGAAAGGCGCCGATACGTTGTCTGTGGAGGGCAAGCGCGACCGTCGTTCCCGTCGGGCGGGTGCACGCGCCGCCGACACGGCCGATTTGCCCGACCTCACTTGGCCTTCGCGTCTGCGAATGCTTGAAATGGCGCAGGACGATCCTTTGCAGACCAAGCTTTGGTTCAACAACTATGCCGTCGACGATTTGCGCTTGGTGCTCCACAACGGGGCGTATGCCGATACGGTGGAACTTACGCTTCCCATGTCGGCGGCGCGTTCCAAAGACACCACGGCCTTTCGTGTTTCGGTGCAGGCCTCCACGCTTCTGCACACCGACAGTTTAGTGCTGGCATTCACGCTTCCTTTGGAAGAGATAGACTTGAATCAAGCACAGTTATACCAATATTTTACAGACGAAGAAGGCCGCAAGGACACTACCGAAATCAATATGGGGAACGTGCGTGTGGAGCGTATGCATCCGCAACGGATTTCTCTCTCCTATGCGTGGAAACCCGGCAGTGCCTATCAACTTTTTCTGCCACCCTCCTGTTTTTCCGACCCCCTCGGCCGCAGCATAGACACTACGTTTTTGCGTTTCTCGGTGTCCGACCCGCTCAATTTCGGACAGGTGGCGGTGAGCCTTTTAGGTTTGGAAGAGGGAAAGAATTATGTATTGCAGATGGTGAATGCCACGAGCAATTATAAAACCGTTTTGTTTCAGAGAAGTCTGAAAGGCGGAGCCGGCGATGCCGAGATAGACGGAAAACGCGCGCAGACTGTGGAATTTCCTTACGTAAAACCCGGAAGCGTTACGTTTGTGCTCTTTGAAGATGCCGATAACAATGCCCGCTGGGATGTCGGTCACTATCCTGCCCGCCTTCAACCCGAAAAACGCTACTATTTTCCCAAAACGCTCCAAGTGGAAGCCGATTGGCGCATAGAGGAAACTTGGAACATCGAATAGCGCGGAAAATTATTCCCCAATCATCAGGTTACAGCCCCGTATATCGCTGTGGGCGAAGCGTCCCTTGACTTCGAAAGAAAGGTCGGGATGTTGGATGCCCAAGTCTTGCGTGGCGATGAAGGGGCAGGAATGGAGGTTGCCGAGGTCGATGATGTTGATGCCGCCCACATGGTCGAAGTTCTCGTATTGCAGCGGGTCGAGGGTTTTGCGAATCATCACGCGCATCCACGGAGGACAGGAGAAACGGTATTCCTTATTTGTGATATAGGCTTGCGAAGTGAGTTCGCACATACCGTATTCCGAAAGCACGGCAGGCACCCGAAAGGCTTTTTTCAAGATAGCGTGAAACTCCTCCTTGGGCAATTCCTGCCGTTTGCCTTTCATGCCGCCCGTCTCGAAAATCAAGGCTTGCGACAAATCCATGGGATATTTTTCGGCCAAGTCCCAAAGCGCATAACTGAGCCCGAAAAGCACAGGCTTGACGGCTTGCGAAGCCCCGTAGGTGCGCAGTTTTTCGGCCAATTCCTCCTCATGGTTCAGATAAAAACCGTTTTCGGGATGGCCGCTTTCCTCCATAAGCCCTTTCAGCATATAAATCAGCGAGGAATGCGGTTGTGTGGAGGGTTCGGGCGTGAGCGCGAAGAACACGTAGCGGCGTACATCGCCGAAAAAATGTTCGAATCCGCGCGTAAAGCATCGGCGGTAATGCGCCAGACTTCCCATGTGATGCGTGCTCCGCACCGCTCCCTGCGAGCCGGTTCCCGAACTCAGAAAATAGTGTTCGCTTTCGATGCCCTCCAAAAACACCTTGCGCGTCTTAAAAACCTCAATAGGCAGAAAGGGAATCTGTCGGAGCGTTTTCACCTCATTTGCATCAAACGAAGAATCAAGCGCCTGCACATACAGACGGTAAACGGGATTTTGTTCGTAATGAAGATGAAACAGCTCCAAGGCAAGGTTGCGGAAATCATCTTCGTTCCGAATCTCGAAAATCTTTGAAGAAAGGGCATTTAACTGCTCTTGTGTGTGCATTTTTTGTAAATTTGTCGGTTGCGGCCTCAGGATACCCTGCGGCGCATAACCCAAACACCGAACACTATGCCGCCAAAAGTACGCATTTTTCCGAGATTGCCTTTGCTGGCGACATTCTGTGTGCTTGCCCCGCTCGTGGCTTCCTGCGTCAAACCGAAAACCTTTCCCATAGAACCCTATATAGAATTTCGTCAAAATATCCTCACCTACACGCCCACCGCCGCGGGAGACAGCGTACCCTCCCTCGAAGTGGAGTTTTATTTTCAGGACGGGGACGGCGATATAGGCCGCATCAACGAAAACGAGGTGTTTCCCTACGTGGGCGACTCTCTCTACAATCTTCATTTTCAATTATACAAAGTGCTTTCCGATAGCCTGCTCGAAAGCGTCTATCTGCCCGACACCACGGGCGAATGGCACCCCATAGCCTACCACTATCACTTGCATTATATGGAGCCGGTCAACGCCAACCATTCGCTCAGCGGCCTCATCCGCTGGAAGGTGGACGATTTCGCCATCACGGCAAGTATGTTGGAAAACAATACGATTTGCTACGGCATCTATCTCTACGACCGTGCGTTGCACAAAAGCAATGTAATTTACACAGACCCAATCCGACTTTGAGATGAAACGCTATACCCTGAATAAAAGTGCAGTCTTAATCGCTATTTTTCTGGCGGTGGGCCTGATTTATTGGATTCGCCTGTTTCAATTGCAGATTATAGACGACTACGCCAGCGAAGCGCAGAACAACACCATCCGCAACAAAGTGCAATATCCCGGGCGGGGGCTCATTTTAGACCGCAACGGCGAAATCATTGTCTACAACGAGCCTGTCTACGACCTTATGGTAATTCCCGGACAGGTGTCGGTGGACGAGACAGACTGGAATCTGCTGGCCGATTTGCTGGAGCTCGATTCGGCGGGTGTGCGGGAACGCTATGCCAAGGCCCGCGCCTACTCGCGCTATGCGCAGTCGGTGTTCGAAAGGCAGATTTCGAAAGAGGTTTACGGGCGTTTGCAGGAATATCTCTATCTCTTTCCCGGATTCGATGTGCAGAGCCGCACGCTCCGTCGCTATCCCAAGCCTATTGCGGCGCATGTGTTGGGCGATGTGGGGGAGGTGAGCGAAGAGGAAATCAAACGCAATCCGCACTATCAGCCGGGAGATTATATCGGCAAGAGCGGTTTGGAGAAATTCTACGAGGAGGAATTGCGGGGCAAGAAAGGGGTGAAGGTGGTGATGGTGGATGTGCGGAATCGGGAAAAGGGCAGCTATAAAGATGGGGCGTTGGATTCGCTTCCCATTCCGGGAGAAAAACTCTACACCACGCTCGACGCGGGTTTGCAGGAGTATGCCGAATGGCTGATGCAGGGCAAGCGGGGCAGTATCGTGGCCGTGGAACCCTCTACGGGCGAGGTGCTTGCGTTGGTGTCCGCGCCCGGCTACGACCCCAACCTCATGGTGGGGCGTGTGCGCAGCCGCAACTACAACATGTTGCTCACCGACCCGCAGAAACCTTTGTTCAACCGTGCGCTCATGGCCTACTATCCGCCGGGCTCCATTTTCAAGCTTCCGCAGGCTTTGATTGGTTTGCAGGAGGGGGTAATCCGCGCGGGCACCGGCTTTCCCTGCGATAAAAGTCTTGTGGGTTGCCACAATCACGCCGACGCGCTGTCGGTGGCGGAGGGCGTGAGAAACTCCTGCAATCCCTATTTCTATCAGGTATTCCGCAGGGTCATCATGCAGGGGAAAGACCCGAACCGCTTTATAGACAGCCGTCTCGGCATGGAGCAATGGAACAAATACATCAAGTCTTTCGGCTTCGGCACACGTTTGGATATAGACTTGAGCGACGCCAAGGCGGGCTATATTCCCGACGCGGCCTATTTCGACCGCTATTACGGCAAGAACCAATGGGCGTTCAGCACCATCTATTCGTTGAGCATAGGGCAGGGTGAAGTGAGTCTGATTCCTTTGCAAATGGTGAATTTGGCCGCGATTATGGCCAATCGGGGATATTATATCACGCCGCATTTGGTGCGGGCTATCGGCGAAGACCAGCGTCCTCCCGAAATGGATTTGTCGCCGCGCGTGCCGCCTATCGACAGAAAACACTACGACCCGGTGGTGGAAGGTATGTACGGCGCGGTTCACCTGCCGGGCGGCACCGCGCGGCGAGCCTATATCGACAGCATTGTGGTGTGCGGCAAAACCGGCACCTCGCAGAATCCGCACGGTAAGGACCATGCGGTGTTTATCGGTTTCGCGCCCAAGGACAATCCCCAAATCGCCGTATCGGTGTTTTTGGAAAACAGCGGTTTCGGAGGCACATGGGCGGCGCCCACCGCCAGCCTGCTGATAGAAAAATACCTCACAGGCAAGGTGCAACGCAAGTGGCTGGAAGAACAGGTGCACGACTTCACCATTTTCACCTACGACGAAAAAGGTAGAATCATCGGCCCTCCCGCACATTAATCGGCCCTCCCGCACATTAAGGAAAATACCATGGAAAACAATCATACACAACGGCTTTGGAAGGACTTGGATAAACCCGTCCTCCTCATCTACCTCTTTCTTGTGATAGCGGGGTGGTTCAATATCTATTCGGTGGTCTACGACCCCGAAACCACCGAAGGCTTCCAGCTGGCCGCCCGTTATGGCAAACAACTTCTTTTCATCGGGTTCGCTTTCCTGCTCGCCCTCTTTGTCTTGGTGGCGGACTTGCGGGTCTTCACGCAATTCGCCTACCTCTATTACGGCATCGCCATACTTCTGCTGCTTGCCGTTTTGGTGATAGGTACCAAAATTTCGGGAGCCCGTTCATGGATTAAACTGGGCCCTATCTCCCTGCAACCCTCCGAATTCGCCAAAGTGGCCACCTGTCTGGCCTTTGCCAAATACGTGTCTCACCCCGCGCTCAACATGAAGAAAGTCAAGAATCAAATTGCCGCCGCCCTTTGGTTCTTGGTGCCCATGATGCTGATTCTTCTGCAACCCGATGCGGGTTCGGCTCTCGTGTTCCTTTCTTTCGTGCTGGTGCTTTATCGCGAGGGCATGACCGGAAAAGTGCTTTGGGCGGGGCTTATCGCCATTATCCTGTTCATCGCCGCCCTCTTGGTCAACAACTATATCATCCTTGCCGCCATAGCCCTTGTGATAGGCTTTCTGATATTCCGCAACAAAAAGACATTCAAGAATATCGCTCTCGGCGTTCTGTTCTTTGCACTCTGTTCGGGCTATGTGGTCGGCGTGGATTACGCTTTCCATAAACTCAGCCCTCACCAGCAGCAGCGTATCAATGTGGTGCTGGGGCTCGACCCCGATATAAAAGGGGCGGGGTATAACGTCAACCAATCCAAAATCGCTATCGGCAGCGGCGGTTTTGCGGGAAAAGGCTATCTGCAAGGCACGCAGACCAAGTTCAATTTTGTGCCCGAACAAAGCACCGACTTTATTTTCTGCACGATAGGCGAGGAATGGGGTTGGGTAGGGTGCACGGTCTTTTTGGCCGCCTATCTTTGGCTTATTGTCCGGCTGGTCAAGATGGCCGAGCGACAGCGGCAACCCTACTACCGTGTCTACGGCTACGGCGTGGCCTGCATATTTTTCCTGCATCTTTTTGTGAATGTGGGAATGACTATCGGCCTGTTGCCCGTTATCGGCATTCCGCTTCCTTTTTTCAGCTACGGAGGCTCTTCGCTGTGGTCTTTCACCCTCCTCCTCTTCGTTTTCCTGAAGATGGACGCCCGACAGTAATTTTTCGTAATATGCTACGCATTCGATATATAGGTATAGCTCTTTTCTTCTTTATCTCCGCCTTCGCTTCTTCGCAAGTGAAAGTGAATGTAGAAATAGAGGGGAACGGGACTGTTTTTGTACAGGATAAATCTTTTCAAGGAGCTGGTTTATATGAGTTTGAAGTTGGAGAATATGTGGCGCCTTATTTCCGTATCAAGCCGGGAAAGCAATTCTATTTAGACGGTTTGTTGGATTATAGTTTAGGAAGGGCAATTCCGGTATCGCGGGACAATATTTATGCGGAGCGGGATGATATGCTTCATTACTACCACTACGGCCCCTCATATGGGGAAGGATACTCCTTTCATTTTGTATTCAAGGAGGTGCAACCATGGCAAGAAGGGGAATACTCCACGGCATATAGGAGCAAGGATTTGCACTATGCTCAAATATATAGGCCGTCAGAACTTTGTGATACTAGTGTCAGAAGTGATATGACAGCAAGTATACAAAACGATCTTGAATTTGCGCCACAAAGCCCGCTTGGTTCTGTTTTAATATCTCCTTATTATAAAGTTTTAAACGGGAACAATAAGACTATCAAAAACGCTCAGGGCTTGTTTTTTCCTGAAGAGGATTATCTGCCTTCCGGGTATAATATAACTATTAATAATTTACATTTTTTAAATGAAGTGCCTACTTTTCACATAACACCTGCTTCTATTTCAGGAACTACAATGAATTTTGCACAGAACAACAATAATCAATATGTATTTAATGCACATAATCTTCAGAATTGTATAAATTTTGGAGAGGGTGGGTCATCATACGCGAATGGTTTTTTCCTTTTTCCAAGAAGTGCAAAAAATTTAATCAATTGGGGCGGTAACAATAATCAATTCTATGCTTTTTACCTTCTGAATTGGGATATTGATAATGCAAAGAGACTAAAATATGCATTCAATTTTGGACGTGTTCGTTATTTCGCAAGAACTATGTTTATTGACACCACAATATTGTTCTCCTGTTTCAACGATAAAAATCTTGCTCCAAGGACGAGAATGCCGATTGAAGGGAGAGTCTATAACCTCGAGAGCCGGCAATTAATAGACTCTGCGTTTATGCGCAACCTGATGGGGGATGATGCAGAAGAAGACTTTATTTTCGAAGACGGTTTTTATCCGCGTCTGCGTCATATGGACGAGAGGCCGGGGCGCTTGGCGGCCTCGCCGATACTGCTTTATCCGGGCGAGAACGCGGATAGCGTTACGTTGCCGTTCTATGTGGATACGAACTACGGGGTGCGTTGGTGCTCTATGGATGAAAATATTATCAAGATAGAGGGAAATATCGGCTATGTGCGTCATCCCGTGCTGAAAGAAACCACGGTGCGGGTGGAGGCGTGGAAGGAAGACTTCAGCAAGCACGTCTATTTGGACGTGCCCGCATCGAATTATGTGTATCAGGATTTGATGGCGGACACGGTTTGTCCCGGCGATTCGGTGAAGATGATAAACTCCTATGCACGGAATGAGGGTTGGAATTATGAGGTGGTGGAAACGGCATCGGCGGAGTATGATACGATATACCGAATGTACCTGCATCACTTGCCAACATACAATCTCACCTACACAGACAGCTGTTATCTCGAAGAGTTGCCGTATAGGGTAGAGGGTGTGCAAATGGAAAGCTTTGGCAATAAGACCGAGCGTTATGTTACAAAGGTGGGTTGCGACAGCGTGCGCGAGTACGAGCTTTTGCGGAGGTGGCATCATTACAGGGTGAGCGTGCGCGTAAAGGGTGCAGGCACGGCGAACATCACAGATACCGTGTTGCGCGAGGATGGCTCTCTGTGGCTCGATTTCACGGCTTCGTCCTGCCACAAGTTGGACAGCCTGCGGATAGACGGAAAGACCGTGCCGCCGCAGAACCGCTATCTCTTGCAGAACCTGCACGGCGACTGCACGGTGGAGGCGGTGTTCGGTTCAGTTGTGCCTACCGAGAGTGTCTTGCACTATGAGGTGTGCAGCGATTCCTTGCCTGCGGTGTATAACGGAGAGGCCTACGGAGCGGGCGAGCATAAGATACTTCTGCGGAACGCGGCGGGCTGCGACAGTGTGGTGCGGTTGCAGGTGCAGGGCAAGGAGAATGTGGCGCGGATTGCGGTTTTGGATACGATAGCGCCGCCCTGCGGTGCGTCGGAGATTTCTTTCTCGTATACTATCGAGACGGGCTTGCCTCAACGGTTGAGGTTGGCTTTCGACCCTGCGGCCTTGTCGGCGGGCTTCCGCGATACGGTGTTGGCGGTGGGCTCCACGGGCTTGCAGACGGTGCGCATGGCATTACCTGCCACTGTACATCCCGACCGCTACGGCTTGCAGTTGTGGCAGGTGGACGGCACAGGCTGCTACGTGGCGGAAGATGCGCTTTCCTTCGAAATACCGTACCCATCCAATATCATTGTGCAGAAGTGGAGCGATGTTTTGGCAGTGCTGTCGGCGGAATACAACGGGGGCTATGAGTTTTCGGGCTATCAATGGTTCCGCAACGGGGAGCCGATAGAGGGGGAAACGAGGCCGTATTACTACGCCAAACCCTACCTGCGCTCGGGAGATACCTACGCGGTGCTGTTGGAGCGTGCCTCGGACGGGCTGAAACTGCCGAGCTGCGGCGTGAAGCGCAAGGGTTATCCGCGTGGCTTCTCGCTGGAGCTGTTGCCCAACCCCGTGACGGCGGGCGAAGCGGTGCAGGTGAGCGTGGAGGGCAAACCTAACGCGGAGGGCACCATCGAGGTGTTCGACGGCATAGGCAAGCCGGTGTATCAGAGGGCGTTCCGCAGAAGCCACACGCTGAGGCTGTCCGTTCAGCCGGGCTCTTACGTGGTGCGTGTGCGCGACGGCAAGGGTTCGTGGACGGCCACAGGCAAACTTGTGGTGCAATAAAAATCCACGATGGTGCCAAATCGCTAGTTTTTTACCCACATTTGGCACTCTCGTGGTTCTTTCTTTCCCAACTCACGGTTGATGACTTGTTTGCCAACGCGTAGTTAATTGTTTATTTTGTATATTTGTAAGTTTTGTAGAAACTGAAAAAGAAAAACATATATGAAGAAAAATCTTATTCTTGTG
>CAMWVZ010000020.1 GCA_947177845.1 uncultured Bacteroidales bacterium
TCGCGCGAAATCTTGAGTCCGTTGTATTCCTTGGGATTGTGCGAGGCGGTAATCATCACCGACGCCTTGAAATCGAATTCGGCGGTGGCCCAATAGACCATGGGGGTGGTGCTGATGCCCAAGTCGTAGACATCGGCGCCGGCATCTTCGATACCCTTGCTCAGATAGGCGAAGATTTCGGGAGAGGATTCCCGCACGTCGCGCCCCACCAATACTTTCTTGGTATGGAGCAGTTCGGGCAGGAAGAACCCGATTTTATATACATCGTCTTTGTTGAAGTCGCGGTTGTAGACACCGCGGATGTCGTAGGCTTTAAAGGCTCCCATAGCGTTATTGCGTTTTATTCGTGAATGCGAAGATACATCAAAGACAGCACTCCGCCATTTCTTCGTGTTTTTCGTTCACCGTGTCGGAATCCACCGATGCGGGGATTTCCGATATCGTGAGCGTGAGCTTGTCCTCGCCGTCCTTATAATCCACCACAATGTGCTTGCCGTCGGGGTTCATGCCGCGCAACATACATTCGGCCAATTCGTCCTGCACGTAATGTTCGATGCAACGGCGCAGGGGACGCGCGCCCAGTTCGGGTTCCCAACCCTTTTCCATCAAGAAGCTCTTGGCGTTCTCGGAAAGCTCCATTTCGGCGTTCATCTTCTTCATCCGCCCGATAAGTTTGGCGAATTCGGTATCGATAATCCTGAAGATGTCGGCTTTTTCCAGTCTGCGGAACATCACGATTTCGTCGATGCGGTTCAGGAATTCGGGCGCGAAATGTTTTTTGAGCGCTTTGTCGATAACCGCCCGTTCCGCCTCGTTCTTGGCGGCTTCCTTGGCCGAGGTGGAAAAGCCTATGCCGGTGCCGAAATCGTGCAGTTGCCGCGAGCCGAGGTTGGAGGTCATGACGATAATCGTGTTCTTGAAATCCACCTTCCGCCCTAGACCGTCGGTGAGTTGGCCGTCGTCCAACACTTGCAGCAAGAGGTTGAAGATGTCGGGATGCGCTTTCTCGATTTCGTCGAACAGCACGATGGAGTAGGGTTTGCGGCGCACCTTTTCGGTGAGTTGGCCGCCGTCCTCATAACCCACGTAGCCCGGAGGCGACCCGATGAGGCGCGACACATCGAATTTCTCCATATACTCGCTCATGTCGATGCGGATAAGCGCGTTCTCGTTGTGGAAAAGCGCCTCGGCCAACGATTTGGTGAGGTGGGTTTTGCCCACGCCCGTAGGCCCGAGGAAAATAAAGCTTCCGATAGGACGCGACGGGTCTTTCAAGCCCGTGCGGTTGCGGCGGATGGAACGCACGATTTTGGCGATAGCCTCGTCCTGTCCGATAACTTTCCTGCGCAACACATCTTCCATTTGCAGCAACTGTTCGCTTTCGTTCTGCGCCACCTTCTGAATGGGCACGCCCGACATCATCGCAATCACCTCGGTAACGATTTCCTCGTCCACCGTGGGGCGGTTCTCGTCTAATTGCTTCTGCCAGCCGGCCAGCGCGTCCTGAAGCTGTTTCTCCACGTCGCCCACTTTCTGCCGCAGGTTGGAGGCTTCTTCGAAACGCTGGTCCTTGAGCGCCTCCAGCATCGCTTTCTTGCTTTCGGCAAGTTCGGTTTCGAGGGTTTCGAGCTCGGAGGGCATTCCCTTTTCGAGCAGATGCACCTTGGCACCGGCTTCGTCGAGCGCGTCGATAGCCTTGTCGGGCAACACGCGGTCGGTGATGTAGCGGTCGGTGAGTTCCACGCAGGCTTTCAGCGCCTCTTCGCTATACCGCACCATGTGGTGGTCTTCGTAACGTCCCTTGATATTATGCAGGATTTCGAGCGTTTCGGCAGGCGTGGTGGCATCCACCAACACCTTTTGGAAACGGCGTTCCAAGGCTCCGTCCTTTTCGATGCTCTGACGGAATTCGTCTAAGGTGGTGGCGCCGATGCATTGGATTTCGCCCCTCGCCAGAGCGGGTTTGAACATATTGGAGGCATCGAGCGCGCCGGCGGTGTTGCCCGCGCCCACCATAGTGTGGATTTCGTCTATAAAGACAATCACTTCCGGGTGTTTCTGAAGCTCGGTGATGATGGCCTTCATCCTTTCCTCGAACTGCCCGCGGTATTTGGTGCCCGCCACAATCGAGGCGATGTCTAAGGTAAGCACCCTTTTGTCCTTGAGCAGACGGGGCACCTTGTTTTCGGCTATGCGTTGCGCCAAACCCTCGGCAATGGCCGATTTCCCCACGCCGGGGTCGCCTATCAGGATAGGATTGTTCTTTTTGCGGCGGGTGAGAATCTGCGTGATGCGGTCGAGCTCTTTCTCACGCCCCACCACGGGGTCCAAAAGTTTCTCGCGGGCGGCTTTGGTGAGGTCTCGTCCGAAATTATCCAATACGGGCGTGTCCGATTTACCCGACGAAGCCTTGGGCGTTTCGGTGTTCGAGGCGCTGTCTTTGCCGTCCTTATGCTTGCGGTCGGCATCGTTCTCGCCGTATTCGTGCATGTCTATGTCTTCTTCCGAATTCACCGGTTGCGAAGTCTTGCTCACCGTCGTTACCGAACCTTTCAGAAAATCGTTGGTTTTTTCGTAGGTGATGCCCGCCCGGTTGAGCAGCGCCGACACCTGCGTGGATTCGTCCTTGAGAATGGCCAGAAGCGCGTGTTCGGGTTCCACCTGCGCCTGTTTGAGCCGCAGACTTTCCAGAAACATCACCTTCACCATTTGATCCACCTGCTTGCCCACGGGAATGGGGTTGTCCTTGTCGGTCGATTCCTTGAAATCCCTTTCGGCGGGTTCCACGCTTCTTTCGATATCCTTTTTCAGGTTTGCAGGGTCTATGCCGAAATGCCGCAGGGCGGCCACAGCCTTGTTGTCCGCCTGACGGAGTATGCCCAACACCACGTGTTCGAGCCCCACCTGCTTGTTACCCATGCGCATGGCCTCTTCCGTGCTGTAGTTGAGTATGGTCTTGAGTTTGTCCGATATGTTGATTTCCATAATTATCCTTTCCTTTTGGATGAAGGGCGGCTGCAAACAATGTGCCAACCCCTCAAAAAACGCAAAGTTCCGCGAATTTAGCCATAAAAAACGCTCTTGAACCACGTTTTCCCGTAATTTTCTGACAGCGCCCTGTTAAAAAGGCAGGCTTTTTGTAAGATGTTCATATAAAAACGCTTGCAAACTTTGTATTTTCGGCAAAAAACACTAATTTCGTATGCTTTGTAAGAAATGTATAAAGAATAGAAATACAGCAAGATAATATTTATGGAAGAAGTAAAGGAAGAATCGGGTATCCACGGCAGGATTGTGCCTGTAGAGATCGATCAACAGATGAAATCGGCCTACATCGACTATTCGATGTCGGTGATTGTGGCACGTGCCTTGCCTGATGTGCGCGACGGTATGAAGCCGGTGCATCGTCGTATCCTGTATGCGATGAACGAGGCGGGAATCACTTCCACGGTGCCTTTCAAGAAGTCGGCGCGTATCGTGGGCGATGTGCTGGGTAAGTATCACCCGCACGGCGACAGCTCCATTTACGGGGCGTTGGTGCGTATGGCGCAGGATTGGTCCATGCGCTACCCCTTGGTGAACGGACAGGGTAACTTCGGCTCTATCGACCAAGACCCGCCCGCGGCCATGCGTTACACCGAGGCCAGAATGCAGAAATTGGCCGAAGCCTTGTTGGAGGATATAGACGAAGATACGGTGGATATGCAGCTTACCTTCGACGACACCAACAAGGAACCCGTGGTGTTGCCCACCCGCATCCCCAACCTTTTGGTGAACGGTTCGCAGGGTATCGCCGTAGGTATGGCCACCAATATGGCGCCGCACAATCTTTCCGAGGTGTGCGACGGTATCGTGGCCTATATCGACAACAAGGACATCACCGTAGACGAACTCATGCAGTATGTCAAGGCGCCCGACTTTCCCACGGGCGGCGTGATTTACGGCTACGACGGCGTAAGAGACGCTTTCCGCACCGGTACGGGGCGCGTGGTGATGCGCGGGGAAGCCAATATCGAGACCACTTCCACGGGGCGCAACCAGATCATCGTCACCTCCATTCCCTATATGGTCAACAAGGCCGAAATGGTGAAGCGCATCGCCGACTTGGTGAACGAGAAGCGCATCGACGGCATTGTCGATATACGCGATGAATCGAGCCGCAACGGTATCCGCGTGGTGTTCGACCTGCGCAACGACGCCGTGCCGAATGTGGTGCTCAACAAGCTCTATCAGCTTTCGGCTTTGCAGTCTTCGTTCAGCGTCAATAATATCGCGCTCGACCACGGCAAGCCCTGCCTGCTCAACCTCAAGGATTTGATTCGGGCTTTTGTAGACCACCGTCACGAAGTGGTGGTGCGCAGAACCAAATTCCGTCTGGCCGCCGCCGAGGCCCGCGCCCATATCCTGCAAGGTCTGCTCAAGGCCTTGGATATCATGGACGAAATCATCGCCGTGATACGGGGCTCCAAGACTATCGACGAAGCCAAACAGGAACTTATCCGCCGCTTCGAATTCAGCGAATTGCAGGCCAAGGCTATCGTCGAGATGCGTTTGGGACAGTTGACGGGCTTGGAACGCGAACGTCTCCAGAAAGAATACGACGAACTGCAAAGGGCTATCGCGGAATATCACGAACTCTTGGCGCACGAGTCCAAGCGTATGGAACTGATAAAGAAAGAAACCCTCGAAATCAAGGAGAAATTCGGCGACGCCCGCCGTTCGCGCATCGTCTACGATTCGGTGGATTTCAATATCGAAGACACCATACCCGACGAAGACATGGTCATCACCATTTCCCACTTGGGCTACATCAAGCGTACCCGTTTGGTGGAATACCGCCGTCAGAACCGGGGAGGCAAGGGTATCAAAGGCTCGGACGTGCGCAGCGAAGACTTTGTGGAACACCTGTTCGTGGCTTCGATGCACAACTATATGCTGTTCTTCACCGAACAGGGCAAGTGCTTCTGGATGCGCGTGTTCGACATTCCCGAGGGTTCGCGCCAATCCAAGGGCCGCGCCATGCAGAATGTGCTCAACATCGCCGCCGATGACAAGGTGAAGGCCTATATCAATGTCAAGAACCTCAAGGACGAAGAATATATTAATAATAATTACATCGTGCTCTGCACCAAGAAGGGCATCATCAAGAAAACTTCTTTGGAAGCCTATTCCCGTCCGCGTCAGAACGGTATCATCGCCGTGACGGTGCGCGAGGGCGACCAGTTGCTTGAAGCCCGTCTCACCACGGGTTCGTCGGTTATCCTCATGGCGTTGCGCTCGGGCAAGGCCATCCGTTTCCCCGAAGCGAAGGTACGTCCCATGGGACGCGGGGCTTCGGGTGTGCGCGGCATCACCTTGGCAAGCGAGAGCGATGAAGTGGTGGGCATGATTTGCGTGGATTCGCCCGAAACCGATGTGCTGGTGGTTTCCGAAAAGGGCTTCGGCAAACGTTCCGCCTTGGAAGACTACCGCGAAACCAACCGCGGCGGCAAGGGTGTGAAGACCATCAACATCACCGACAAGACGGGTGCGTTGATAGCGATTAAGGACGTTACCGACATGGACGACCTGATGATTATCAACAAGTCGGGCATCACCCTGCGCATGGCGGTGAAAGACCTGCGCGTGGTGGGACGCGCCACACAGGGCGTGAAGCTCATCGACCTCAAGGGCAAGGACTTTATCGCATCGGTGGCCAAGGTGGCCATGGACGGCGACGAAGATGCCGATATGGAGGCCGAGGACCTCGACGGCAACAATCCCGAAACCGTAGACGGCAACACCCCCGAAACGGAGGCGTAGTCCGTCGGCAGAAAGAAATTATAAACTCGAAAAAATACGATTATGAAAAACAGAATTTTGGTTCTCGCCTTGGCTTTGGTTTGCTTTACGGGTGCCGGCATGGCGCAGGTGAAGTCGCTCAAGAGCGCCAAACGTTTCCTGCAACAGGAAAAATATTCGGATGCCGTGGCTTTGATAGAAAAGGTAGTGGTGGACCCCGAAACCGCCGATATGCTCGACGCTTGGGTAACCCGCGGCAAAATCTATCTGGCTGTTTCGCGCAACCCCCTCATGCTTCGCGATTTCCCCACGGCGGCCGATTTGAGCAAGGAATCCTACGAAAAGGCTTTCCAAATCGACCCCTCCGATAAAAACATCCTTCTGTTGCGCAACGATATCAACGGCTTGGCCAATGTGTTCTACGACAACGGTGCGCGTAAATACGAGGAAAGAAACTTCGCCGTGGCCGCGACTGAATTCGAAAAGTCGTTTCAGGTGAGCATGATAGAAGGTGTATACGATACCAACTGCGCCTTCAACATCGCCCTCTGCGCCTCCAATGCCGATATGCTGGACAAGGCTATCGAATACTACAAGGCTTTGGTGGACGGCGGCGTATCGCTTTCGGGTGCCTATATCGGCTTGGCCGACGCCTATTTCCGCAACAATCAGAAGGAAGAAGCCTCGGCGGTGATTGAAAACGCCGTGAACCTCTTCCCCGACGACCGCAACATCTATATCAACGCCTCTTCGGTGTATCTGCGCATGGGCGCCAATGAAAAGGCTTCCGAACTGCTCAACACCGCTTTGGAAAAATGGAGCGACGACGCACCTTTCCAACTCTTCATCGGTATCGCCTACGAAAACGACGGCAAGTATGACGAAGCCGAAGCCGCCTATCTCAAGGCGCTGGAGCTGAATCCCGACTATGCCGAAGCCATCTACAACACCGGTGCGTTCTATGTAAACAAGGGCATCCGTCTCAAGGACGAGGCCAACGCGCTGCCTTTGGAAGAAGAAACCAAATACGCCGAACTCGAGGCCGCGGCCAAGGACGTGTTCAACAAGTCCATTCCTTATCTGCAAAAAGTGCTGGAAGCCCAGCCGCAGAACGTGAACGTGATGATGACCCTCCGCGATGTGTACATGCAGTTGGGTCAGGCTGCCGCCGCGAAGGAATGGAGCGATAAGGTAAATGAACTGCAAGGCGAATAAGCAAGGCGACAGGCATTGAAGAAATCCGTATCCTTTTGGGTTCTCCTCCTCTTGTTCTTTACCGTGGGGGTTTGGGTGGGTATTATAATGATGCAGAGGAAACTCTCCGTTATAAGACCCGCCTTGACGCGCCCGTCCGTGCCGTATGCGCAGGGAAACAAGCTGGGCGCGGTGATGGAGTTTATCGAGAATAACTACGTCGATACCATCAACGAGGAGAAGGTGACCCAAGTGGGTTTGGATGCCGTTCTGCACAGTCTTGACCCGCATTCGGCCTATCTTCCCGCACAGGATTTCGAAAAAGCCGAAGAAGAGATACAGAGCAACTTTCAGGGCATAGGCGTGCAGTTCCGCATGATAGACGATACCGTCACGGTTATCATGCCTATCAGCGGAGGCCCGTCGGAAAAGGCGGGCGTGCTGCCCGGCGACCGCATCATCGTGGCGGGCACGGACACCCTTTCGGGCAAGAAGATGTCTACCGACAATGTGATGAAGAAGCTCAAGGGACCCAAGGGTACCAAGGTGCGCCTGGGCCTTCAGCGTGCGCAGACCGAGGGTTTGGTTTGGGTGGAGGTGAAGCGGAACGTGATACCTACCTACAGTGTCGATGTGGCGTTTGTGGTGGAACCGGGCTTAGGTTATATAAAGGTGAGCCGGTTCGCCGTCAACACGGCCAAGGAATTCGAGAAGGCCGTGCGTTCCCTTGCCCGGCAGGGCGTGAAGACGCTGATCGTGGACCTGCGGTCCAATGGCGGAGGCTTGCTGGGGGCGTGTCTGGATATGGCGGATATGTTCTTGAAAGAGGGGCAGGGGATTGTCTACACCGAGGGGCGGAGCCGCCGCCGTACCGAAGTCCTCGCCACGGGAAACGGACGCTATCAGGATATGGCCTTGATTGTGCTTATGGATGAATGGTCGGCCTCGGCCAGCGAGATTTTTGCCGGGGCGATACAAGACAACGACCGCGGCGTGGTGGTGGGGCGGCGTTCGTTCGGAAAGGGGCTGGTGCAGGAGCAGACGGCGCTTTCCGACGGCAGCGCCCTGCGGCTTACCGTGGCGCGATACTATACGCCCAGCGGCCGCTGCATTCAGAAATCCTACGAGGGCGGTTATGCAGATTATGAGGAAGAGATGATGCGCCGCTATCTGAGCGGCGAAATGACGGGCGAGGACACCGCATCGCACACCGACACCGTGAAGTATTATACCCGCGGCGGACGCGTGGTTTACGGAGGCGGCGGCATTCAGCCCGACATAGCTGTGCCCTACCGCACCGACAGCCTGTTTGTCTATACCAATAAACTCTCCTCGGCGGGCTATACCTACGATTTCAGCTTCAACTACGCCAACACGCACCGGGCCGAACTGAAGAATCGCTACCCCGATGCCGAAAGTTTCACGAAATACTTTGTGTTCGACGATGCCCTTTTCGAAGACTTTTTGCGGTATTCGGAAAGCAAGGGGCTCGAGCGTCATCCCGAAAGCCTTGCCAAATACGGAGAGGATGTGCGGCTCACGCTCAAGGCCCTTATCGGACGCAACCTCTACGATGATGCGGGTTTTTATCCCACCTACCTGCAACGCGACAACGACTTTCTCGAAGCCTTGCGCGTATATGAAAACGGCGGGAAATCAAACTGACACTCAAAACAAGACAACATGAAGAAGAATGTTTGCCTTTTCTCTATCCTGACGGCGGGTCTCCTGCTCCTCGGTGCCTGCACGCATACGCCCACCCTCACGGTCGTATTCGAAAATGTGCCGGATCAAACCGTAGACGTAAACTACGCGCAGATTCCCGATTTGTCGGAAATCTCGCACGACACGCTTCTGTCCGCCAACGGAAAATTGGTGTGGAACCACGAAATCACCCAGCCTACCGAAGTACGCATGGCCTTGTCGCAATACGGCGACTATCCCATATCCTTCTGGATTTGTCCGGGCGAGAAAGCCAAAATGGAAATCAAGTGGGAGGACGACGACCTGCACTACAACCTTTCGGGTTCGGAACAACTTGCGGCGCAATCGCGTCTGTATGCCGTGGCACGCGATGCCAACCGCGAGATGCAGCAAGTGCGCGCGCAGATAAGCAAGGCCATGGAAAGAGGCGTGGAATATGCCGACGAACAGTTTGTAGACAGCCTTTCGGCGCTCTACCGTTTGGCGCAGGCCGCGTTTTCGGACGTATATATGGATTATGTGAAGACCTACCCCGACGATGCCCGCTCGGCTATCTATCTGATGCGTCACCCCGTGAAAGACACGTTCTTGGCCTATTACGAAACCTTGGGCGAGAAGGTGCGGGAAGGTGTGATGAAAGAAAACCTCGACGATGCCAAGCAGAAAGCCGAGAGGTTGCGCGAACTCGATGCCAATGCCCTTTCGGCGCGTAAGGGCGAAGTGGCGCCCGATTTCGAGATGACCGATGTGCAGGGCAACACCTTCCGTCTTTCGGATTTCAAGGACAAATATGTGGTGTTGGATTTTTGGGGCACGTGGTGTCCGTGGTGCGTGAAAGGCCTGCCCCGCATGAAAGCCTATCACAAGAAATATGCCTCGAAAGTGGAATTCATCGGCATCAGCAACCGCGACAAGGCCGAAAAACTGCAAGAGTTCCTGCAACAGGAAAACATCAAGTGGCGCAACGCGCAGAATGCGGAAGAGGGTAATCCCGATGTGGTTCTGATGTATGGCGTGAGCGGCTATCCCACCAAGATTTTCTTGGCGCCCGGTTTGGTTGTCAAGGGGCGTTATTTGGGCGAGGTGGAAGAGTTCTACAACGAATTGGATAAGATTAAATAGAGCGAAGCCGTCTGCCTATAAAAAAAGCCTGCCGCACGGCAGGCTTTTTTTATAGGTTTCCGAAAACCTTGCGCCCGAGATATTCCACGCACAGCAAACAAAGCAGCAGAACAAGCACCCATTTTGTTTCGAGAGGCGAAACATAGGCTTCCCGCTCGTGGATGCGGGGCTTGAGGTCTTTCCGTTGGGAAAGGGCCTTTGCGGGAGAAGTGAAATCGTGATAGAAGAATTCGCCTTGATAGGAAAGGGCGAGGTTTCGCAGCAAGGCGATGTTGGCGGGCATCTGCGGGTTTTCCAAGCGCCCGGCCTCCACGGTCACGCGCCCTGTGTTCCGATAGGTTTTCTCTCCCAACTGCGTGCTTGCCGTGTAGGTGTAGTCGCCTTCGGGCAGGGTGCCTGCGTCCAGACGATAGGCGTCGCCGTCGGGGGCGAACAGAAAATCGTAGTTTTTCCCGCTTTCCTCATGGTGCAGTACGAAACGGATGTCGGCCCGGCCTACTTTCTCGAAAGAGGCGTTGTAGAGCGTGGCGCGTACCAGCAGGTTTTCGGAAGAGGAAAGGGTTTCGGGGCATTGAATTACCAAGTTTTCCTGCGGTTTTTCGGTGGAGAGCAACTGCACGAAGCGGTCCGTGAGACGGTCGAAAAGCCGCGTGTTTCCGTGGCTTTGGAAGTCGGCTATCCGCCACCGCCACAGCCCGTGTCCGGTCACCACCGCCACAGGGTAGGGGGTGGATACGTTCAGCCAAAACAGAGGGTCGCGGGTAGGGGTTTGCAGAATGTCCTGATAGAACACGCATTCCCCGCCCGGAGCGGTTTCATAACGCGAAAAAGGCGTGTAGAGGGGCGGAAAACGTTTATAGGCTTCCGCTTCGTCTTTCGGAATTTCGAAAAGGGAGAAATCGGGCGAAAGGGAGGCTTGCGCCTCGTTCCAACCTCCCCGGGGCGTAAGGCTCAGGCCTGTTTCGCGGCGGGAGAGTTTCGCCAAATCGGTGCTTGCGCTCACGATATACCAAATCGGTTTTTCGCGCAGAACCTCGTCGAAGCGGTGCAGGTCTTCGCGGGCGGAGGGCAGTCCGTGCAGAAGAATGAGGTCGTATTCGCGCAGCTGTTTCAGCCCGAAATCGGAGGGAGAACCTTGCAAGGTCCGCACCTCGGTTTCATATTTTCCGCTCGAGGCGAGGCTTCGCGCCAACGCCCCCATGTCGGGATGTGCGGTCTGCCCCAAAATCAGAATCTTGCGTTTGCTTTCCAAAACCTTGATGCGGAACGTGGCCGTATTGTTGCGCAGGTCGCGTTCGCCCTCCTGCGCGCTTAATGCGATTTGATAGCGGAACACGCCCGCTTCCGAGGCGGGAATCTCGTATTCGATTTCGGTTTCATCGCTTCTCCATGTGCCGAAATCCAACTCGCTTTCCTTCAGCACCTCGCCTTGCAGGGAAAGCTGCAACTTCGCCTTGCCTTGCGCAAGCAGACGTTTGCCCACCTGTATGCGCACGGGAAATACATTGCCTTTGAACGCGTAGGGATTATACTGTATGCCGCCGATATAGGTGTCTGCATGGAGGGTGGTGTCGCCCATGCCGATACAGAAGAGGGGCAGGGCGCAGGAACGGTAGGCGTGAAGCGGGTCGGCGCCCATATTGACGTTGCCGTCCGAAATCAAAAGCACGCAGGCGTCGGGATTGCCTTGCGTCTGTTGTTTTATGGTGTTGAAGAGATTTTCGTAATGGGTGGATTCGGCATCGCCGAAATCGATTCTCCGCACTTCGAAATCGTTTTCGAGACGGGAGCAGAGTGTGTGGATAGAGGAAAGGGCGGCGGGGGTGAGCACGTCCTGCATGGAGGCGGACTTGTCCACGGCCACGAAGCACAGGGGCTTGCGTATTTCTTGACGTTGAATCTTATAGAGGGGAGAGAAGAGAACGAAACAAAGCAGAAAGACGAACGCGAAGCGCATGGCGGCAAGGGTATACCGCCACGGTTTTCCGAGTTCGTCTTTCCTGTTCCTCGTGTACAGGAG
>CAMWVZ010000021.1 GCA_947177845.1 uncultured Bacteroidales bacterium
ATTTCCCCCAAGGCGATGAAGCGCAGCGGCCACACGATGAGCAGGCCCGTCAGCCAGGCCGCAATCCAAGCGATTTGCCGGGAGGGGTCGGCTTCGATAAACCAAAAGGCGCTCGACAGCAGGGAAACCGCGATGCAGACCCCGGCGGCGGTTTTATTCTTCTCCTGCACGCTTTGCAAGGCAATAAAGAAGCCTATCCAGCTGATAGCCAAACTCACCTGCATCCACAGGGAGGGCGCATCCATTCTCCCGACAGAGAGCAGAACACCGCCGACAACAGCGAAAAGGTAGGTTCTTGTAGCATTCATGAACAAGGGCGTGTGGGTGGCAAAACTATGAAAAAATCCGTATATTCGCGCCTTATTTGAAGGCGGGAAATTCCCCGTTGCAACTATATTTTATGGAAAATCTCATTAAGTTACGCAGGGGGCTCGATATCCGGATAGAAGGCTGTCCGGACAGCTCTTTGAACGCCCCGACGGTAAGTTACCGTAAGTATGCCGTGAAACCGACGGATTTCTACGGCATGCAGCCCAAACTCAAGGTGCAGGCTTCCGACCGCGTTTTGGCCGGCGATGCGCTTTTCTTCGACAAGAACCACCCGCAGATTACGGTGAGTTCGCCCGTGAGCGGCACGGTGGACGAGATTGTGTACGGCGAGCGCCGCGCCCTTCTCGAAATCCGTATCTCGGCCGATGAAAAGTTGGAATATAAGCAGTTCGGTGCGTTGGCACAGGCCGACTTCACTCCCGAAAAAATCAAGGAGAAGCTTTTGGCCTCGGGTTTGTGGGCGTTTATCCGTCAGCGTCCCTACGATTTGCCCGCCGACTCCGACACCACGCCCCGCGATATTTTCATCTCGGCTTTCGACACCGCGCCTTTCGCGCCCGACATGGATATGGTGGTGCACGGACAGGAAGAGTTTTTCCAGACGGGCGTCACCGCCCTTTCGCGCCTTACGCAAGGCAAGGTGTATATAGGCGTGCACCGCAGCAAGACCGCTTCGGCCGCCTTCACCCAATGCCGCGACGCCGTGGTGGTGCCTTTCGACGGCCCGCACCCCTGCGGGAACGTGGGCGTGCAGATTCACCATATCAAGCCTATCAACAAGGGCGAGCGTGTGTGGTATGTGCATCCGCAGGATGTCATCGTGATGGGGCGTCTGTTCGCCAAGGGCATCTACGATGCCACCAAGATTGTGGCGTTGGCCGGCGGGCAGGTCATCAAGACCGGCTATCATAAAATCGTATCGGGCCTCAACTTGGATTATCTGCTCCGCGAGAACCTCAAGGAAGGCGAGTCGCGCGTTATCAGCGGCAACATACTCACAGGCACGCGGGTGGCCGCCAACGGCTATTTAGGAGCTTTCGACTCCCTTATCAGCGTGATTCCCGAAGGCGACCGCTACCGTTTCATGGGCTGGCTGACACCGGGGCTCAACACGTTCAGCTATTCGCACACGTTCTGGTCGTGGCTTTTCCGCTCGCGCCAATACCGCATGGACACCAACCGGAACGGCGACACGCGGGCGTTTGTGCTCACGGGGCAATATGAGAAGGTGTTGCCTATGGACATCTATCCCATGCAGTTGCTCAAGGCTTGTCTGGCCAAGGACATCGAGAAAATGGAGGCGTTGGGCATCTATGAAGTGTCGCCCGAAGATTTTGCGTTGTGCGAATATATCGACGCTTCCAAGATTGAAATTCAGGAGATTATTAGGCAAGGGCTGGAGTTGGTGCGCAAGGAGG
This sequence comes from uncultured Bacteroidales bacterium, assembly GCA_947177845.1. Lineage (GTDB taxonomy): Bacteria > Bacteroidota > Bacteroidia > Bacteroidales > P3 > Pullibacteroides. The sequence goes on from CAMWVZ010000021.1 coordinate 1,749, forward strand.
TGGGCTGAGGCCTGCCCGTGTCGCAAGGGAGTTCGGGTTTTTATAAAGCAAAGAACAAAAAGAAGATATGTTGAGAAATTTTATAGATAAGATAAAGCCAAACTTTGAGAAAGGCGGCAAGTGGGGATTCCTGCATTCCACTTTCGAGGCTTTCGAGACCTTTTTGTTTGTCCCCAACGAAGTGACCCGCAAGGGCAGCCATGTGCGCGACGCCATGGATATGAAGCGCACCATGATTGTGGTGGTGCTGGCTTTGATACCCTGTCTGCTGTTCGGCACCTACAATGTGGGGCGTATGCATTTCGGGGCGCTGGGCGAGGCCGCCGGGTTCTGGCGGATGTTCGGTTTCGGAGCGCTGAAAGTGCTGCCTATGTTGGTGGTGAGTTATGTGGTGGGCTTGGGCATTGAATTCATCTTCGCGCAGGTGCGCGGGCATCAGGTAAACGAGGGCTTTTTGGTGTCGGGACTTCTGATTCCGATGATCTGTCCGCCCGACGTGCCTCTGTGGATGCTGGCCGTGGCTACGGCTTTCGCCGTGCTGATAGGCAAGGAGGTGTTCGGCGGCACGGGCATGAACATTTGGAATCCGGCGCTTTTGGCGCGCGCCTTCCTCTTTTTCGCCTATCCGTCGCAGATGAGCGGCGACAGCGTGTGGGTGGCCGATGCGGTGTCGGGTCCCACGGCGCTTTCGATGTTCGCTTCGGGCAATATGGAGGCCGTTCCGTCGATAGGCGATTTGTTCTGGGGCTTCGTTCCCGGCTCGGTGGGCGAGACCTCGGCTTTCTGCATCCTCTTGGGGGCCTTTATCCTGCTTTGGACGGGCATAGGCAGTTTCCGCATCATGTTCAGTGTGTTGGTGGGCGGTATACTGATGATTTGGACGGCCCGTCTTACCGGAGCCACCGACGCGACGGTTGGCCAACACCTGCTTTCGGGCGGTTTCCTGTTCGGTATGGTGTTCATGGCCACCGACCCCGTCACCTCGGCGCAGACCCGTTGCGGCAAACTGATTTACGGTTTCCTGCTGGGGGTTATGGCTATGTTGATACGTATCTGCAACCCCGCCTATCCCGAAGGGATGATGTTGGCGATATTGCTGATGAACACTTTCGCACCGCTCATCGACTACGGGGTGGTGAACCAAAATATCCGTCGCCGCAGGAAGCGTCAGCTGAAAGCGGAGGCTTGCCGATAAACCGTTTTACATAAACTGAAAAATCCCAGCGAAATATGTTTTCGAATCGATACACTTTCGTATATACCGGCATCCTCGTGGTGGCTGTGGCCGTGGTATTGGCCTTGGCGGCCACATTGTTGCAGCCTTTGCAGACCCGCAACCAAAAGGTGGCCAAGATGCAGGAAATTCTTAAGGCTTCGGGTGAAACCGTCGATGCCAAGCAGGCGGAAGACCGCTACAACGCTTTGATAAGCGCCGAATTGCGGGTAGACGAGCAAGGCGTTGTGAAAGCCGAATATCAGAATCAGAACGGCGAATGGAGGCAGATTGAGGGCGATGCTTCCGTAAAGAGAGCCTTCGATTGCAATATGAAAGCCGAGCTGGCGAAGGGCGAGGAGGGGCTGTACCCCGTTTTCGTCTGCGCCGACGGTCTGTATATCGTGCCTTTGGAGGGCAAGGGTTTGTGGGGAAGCATTTGGGGCTACTTGGCCGTGGAAAGCGACTTCAACACCATTGCCGGCGTAACGTTCGGACATAAGAGCGAAACGCCCGGTTTGGGCGCGGAAATCGCTACCGACGGCTTTCAGGCCCATTTCAAGGGAAAGAAATTGTTTGAGCCTACGGGCGAATTCGTCTCGATTACCGTGCAGAAAGGCGGCGAAGCCAAGTATGCGGGCGATGTGAGCCATGCGGTGGACGCGGTTTCGGGCGGCACCATCACCAGCAACGGGGTGACGGCCATGCTCCGCGACTGCCTGCGTCACTATGTGGCTTTCTTTGAAAAGGGTAGGGGCGAGCTGGGCGTCGACACGCTCATGCAGGATTCCATTGTCGAGGCCGCGCTTCCAGAACCCGAGCCCGAACCGGTTCCCGCGCCCGTGGTGAAGCCGCGCCCCCGAAAGGTGATTTCCGACTCGGCCTCCCAACCGGCAGCGTCTTCCTCCACGCCCGCCGCCCCCGCACCCGAACCTGCGGCGCAGGCGGCCCCGCAGGAACCCGCGCCGGCGCCTGCGCCGCAGCCCGAACCCGAAAAGGTGGAACAACCCGAGGTGGCTCCCCAAACCGTGGAAACGCCGGGCGACGCACAAACCGCAAGCGATTCCGACATGGATTCGAAAAAAGGCAAGAAACAAAAACCGGCAAAAAAGAACTAATACGCTATGAAACTGTCTTCGTGTATGAAAGAGTGGTTCTCCGCCAAAAATATGAAATTGGTGACGCGGCCTTTCGGCTCCGACAACCCTATCACCGTGCAGGTGCTGGGCATCTGTTCGGCTTTGGCCGTTACGGTGAAATTGCAACCGGCTATCGTCATGGCCCTCTCGGTTACCGTGGTGACGGCCCTGTCCAATCTCATCATCTCGGCGCTTCGCAATACGATTCCCCCGCGCGTGCGCATCATCGTGCAACTCACCGTCATCGCCACCTTGGTGATTTTGGTGGACCAAGTGCTCAAGGCCGTGGCCTATGAGGTGAGCAAGCAACTTTCCGTGTTCGTGGGCCTTATCATCACCAACTGTATCGTTATGGGGCGTTTGGAAGCCTACGCCATGGCCAACAAACCCTGGCCCTCGTTTCTCGACGGTCTCGGCAACGGCATCGGCTACGGCATGATTTTGGTCATCGTGGCCTTTGTGCGCGAACTCTTCGGTTCGGGCACGCTGTTCGGCTTCCGGGTGGTTCCCGAAAGTTTCTATGCGGCGGGCTATTCCAACAACGGTCTGTTCATCCTGCCGCCCATGGCCTTGATTGTGTTGGGCATCATCATTTGGATTCACCGTTCGCTTCATCGCGATTTAATTGAGAAATAGGAGGGTAGAGTATGGAAAATCTGTTCAATCTTTTTGTCCGTTCCATTTTTGTGGACAACATGGTCTTCGCGTATTTCTTGGGGATGTGCTCCTATCTGGCCATTTCCAAGAATGTCAAGACCTCGTTTGGCTTAGGCGTTGCGGTGGTGTTCGTGATGCTGATTACGATGCCTGTCAACTTCCTCATCAACAAATATCTGCTTTCGGCCGGCGCCCTTTCGTGGCTCAGCCCCGCCCTGAGCGGTGTGGATTTGAGTTTCCTCACCTTCATCATGTTCATCGCGGTGATTGCGGCTATCGTGCAGTTGGTGGAAATGGTTGTGGAACGCTATTCTCCCGCGCTCTATTCCTCGCTGGGTATCTTCCTGCCCCTGATTGCGGTGAACTGCGCCATTATGGGCGGTTCGCTGTTCATGCAGGAGCGTGAATATCAGACCTTGGCCGAAACCGTCACCTTCGCGGCCGGTTCGGGCATAGGCTGGTGCCTCGCCATCGTGGGGATTGCCGCCATTCGCGAGAAACTCACCTATTCGCAAGTGCCCGCGCCCCTCAAGGGATTGGGCATCGCGTTTATCGTGACCGGCCTCATGGGGATTTCGTTCATGTGTTTCCTCGGCATGGAGCTGTAGGGGGGATATTTATTATTTACTATTTACTATGTTGGGTTACGTGGACAGAAATGAATGATGTAGAATGATTATTAAGTATATACAGATTAATTTCATTGCGTGTAGTTGTTTAGTAAATAATAAATAGTAAATAAACCGAAAGTTTAGCAACCTGCACACAGGAAAAGGCAACAGGAATAAAAATGGATAGTAAACAGTAAATAGTATATAGAATATGTGGAGTATCGTATTGGCGAGTGTGGTCATCTTTTTGGTGATTATCCTGCTGTTGGTGGCTTTGCTCTTGTTTGCGCGCAACAAACTCATGCCGCAGGGAAAGGTGAAGCTCAACATTAACGGCGAAAAGACCTTGGAAGTGGAAACAGGCTCTTCCTTGCTCTCCACCTTGGCCTCGCAGAAAATCTACCTGCCCTCGGCCTGCGGGGGAAAAGGCAGCTGCGGTCTGTGCCGTTGCCGTGTCACCGAGGGCGGCGGCAGTATCCTGCCTTCCGAAAAAGGCTTCTTCTCCTACCGCGAACAGCACGACAACTGGCGCTTGGGCTGTCAGGTAAAGGTTCGCAACGACCTTTCCGTGCAGATTCCGCCCGAAGTGTTCGGCGTGCGCAAATGGGAGTGCGAGGTGGTTTCCAACAAGAACGTGGCCACTTTCCTCAAGGAATTTGTGGTGAAGCTGCCCGAAGGCGAGAACTTGAATTTCAGGGCGGGCGGTTACATTCAGATTGATGTGCCGGCCTGCACGGTTCACTACAAGGATATTGAGGTGCAGGAGGAATACCGCGCCGATTGGGACAAGTTGCATATGTGGGATTTGGTGATGAAGAACCCCGAACCCTGCTTCCGCGCCTATTCCATGGCCAATCACCCCGCCGAAGGCAACCGCATCATGCTCAACGTGCGTATCGCCACCCCGCCTTTCGACCGCAAGAAAGGCGCCCTCATGAATGTGAACCCCGGCGTCTGCTCTTCGTATATCTATTCGCTCAAGCCAGGCGACAAAATCACCATTTCGGGCCCTTACGGCGAATTCTTCGTGCAGGATACCGACCGCGAGATGATGTTTATCGGCGGCGGTGCGGGCATGGCGCCCATGCGCTCGCAGATTTTCGACCAGTTCAAGACGCACCACACCAAAAGGAAAGCTTCGTTCTGGTATGGCGGACGCTCGCGCAAAGAGCTCTTCTATATGGACGAATACGAACAGCTGGAGAAGGAAAACCCCAACTTCAGCTTCCACGTGGCCTTGAGCGAGCCTCTGCCCGACGATGCATGGACGGGATATACCGGTTTCATTCATCAGGTTATCTACGACAACTATTTGAAGAATCATCCCGAACCCGAGGAAATCGAATACTACCTCTGCGGCCCCAAACCCATGACGGACGCGGTGGTGAAGATGCTCGACAGTCTCGGCGTTCCTCCCGAAATGATCCGTTACGACAATTTCGGAAACTAAAATGTTGTTCCGCTATCTGATTACGTTGATTTCCCGCTTCGGGGACATGCTTGCCGGGGCGGGGTGGAACATAGGTTTGGTGCGCGTCGCCACGGGCGTGGCGGTGGTGGTTTGCGTGGGGTTGTTCACGTGGGGCGTGTATGGTCTGCTGCGGCTTTCGTTCTCCTACATCGTGCGTCTGGCGGTATCCAAATCCAAGCATAAGATCGGCGAAATCATCGTCAAGCGGCATGTTATCCGCCATACCGCGGGCTTTATCCTCGCCCTTATCCTCAACGCCGCCGTTCCCGTGATTTTCGAGTCGCTGCAGGGGTGGATTGCGCCCATGCAGAAACTCATGAGTGTCTGCGTGCTGTGGTTTGTGGTGAGAATGGTGACGGGAAGCCTCTGGTGCGTGGTCGACTATCAGACCGTCTATCAACGTCATAAACAGAAGTCCTATAAGGGGGCGGTGCAGTTCTCGGTCATCATCGTCTATTTCGTGGGCGGCATCATTCTGCTTTCCATCTTGCTGAACAAATCTCCGTTGGTGTTTATCGGCGGGTTGGGCGCGGCTTCGGCGGTGCTGATGCTGATATTCAAGGACAGCATCTTGGGCCTTGTGGCGGGGGCGCAGCTGTCCTACAACGACATCGTCCGTCTGGGCGATTGGATTACAATGAGCAAGTTCGGGGCGGACGGCACGGTGATAGACATCACCCTCACCACCGTGAAGGTGCAGAACTTCGACCTCACCGTCACCACGATACCCGCCTACAACCTCATTTCCGACTCGGTGCAGAACTGGCGGAGCATGTCCGATTCCAAGCACCGCCGCATTCAGCGCTCGTTCAATATCGACGTGACGGGCATACGCTTCTGCGACAAGGCCTACATAGACCGGCTGGCGGGCAGGGAAGCCCTGGCGGTGTTCATGAAACCCTACGCCCAAGCCGAGAACCTGCCGCACGGAGGCATCACGAACATCTTTCTCTTCCGCCGCTATGTGGAATTTTATCTGCGGCATCATCCCGACATCGAGAACGACCCCAACTATACCTTGATGGTGAGGCAGTTGGCCATAAGCGACTATGGCGTGCCCTTGCAGATTTACTGCTTCACCCGCACCTCGGTATGGACGGCCTACGAGGCGATACAGGCCGATGTGTTCGACCACCTGCTGGCCATGGCGCCCGTGTTCGGGCTGTCGGTGTACGAGCGTCCCGCACAGCCGGATTTCCGCGCAAGTGAATATTTGTAATTATTCGTATCTTTGTGGGATAACGCCAAAAACTTTCGATATGCGTAGCGACACGCTGATCATCATTCCCACCTACAACGAAAAGGAGAACATAGAGAAAATCATACGCAAGGTGTTTTCTTTGCCCAAGGCCTATGATATTCTGGTGGTGGAGGATAATTCGCCCGACGGCACGGCCGCCATTGTCGACCGGCTGATTGCGGAAGAGTTTTCCGACCGTCTGTATATCGAAAAACGGCCCGGCAAACAGGGCCTCGGCACGGCGTATATCCACGGCTTCAAGTGGGCGATTGCACAGGGACGCTATGATTACGTCATCGAAATGGACGCCGATTTCTCGCACAATCCCGACGACCTGATACGTCTGTATGAGGCCTGCGCCAAGGACGGAGCCGACCTCAGTGTGGGTTCGCGCTACGTGAACGGCGTGGTGAATGTGGTGAACTGGCCCATGGGGCGCGTGTTGATGTCGTATTTCGCCTCGGCCTACGTGCGTACGGTAACCCGTATGCCTTTGGGTGACGCCACCGCCGGTTTCGTGTGCTACAAAACCTCCCTGCTGCGCAACCTCGACTTGGACGACGTGCATTTTGTGGGCTACGCTTTCCAGATAGAGATGAAGTATACCGCCTATAGGCTTGGCTATCAGCTTAAGGAAGTGAGCATTGTATTCACCGACCGCAAGGAGGGCGTGTCGAAGATGAGCCGCAAGATTTTCAAGGAGGCTTTCTTCGGGGTTATCCAACTGCGCTTCCGGCATTTTCACGGCCAATACAAGGGCAAGCCGAAAAAACCGCTCTACTCGCTCGGATAGGCGGGATTTTTGTATTTTTGCACGTTTTGCAGGAATGAAAAATTTATAATTAGATAATCAATACATTAAGTTTACAATGGGTAAAGAAGCAGCAAAGAAAACAGTTTATCTGTTTGGTAACAAAACGGCTGAAGGCAGGGCCGACATGCGTAACCTGTTGGGCGGAAAAGGCGCCAACTTGGCGGAAATGAGCCTGATAGGTCTGCCCGTACCTCCGGGGTTCACCATCACCACCGAGGTGTGCACCGCCTACAACGAAATCGGTGCCGAAGCCGTCATCAATATGATTAAACCCGAAGTGCAGGCGGGTATGGCCTGGGTGGAGAAGATCATGGGCGCCAAGTTCGGCGACGGGGTCAATCCGCTTCTGTTTTCGGTACGTTCGGGTGCCCGCGCTTCCATGCCCGGCATGATGGACACCATTCTCAACCTCGGTATCAACGACGAGGTGGTGGAAGCCTTGGTGAAGAAGACCGGCAACGAACGTTTCGCATGGGATTCCTACCGTCGTTTCGTGCAGATGTACGGCGACGTGGTTTTGGGCATGAAGCCCAAGTCGAAGGAAGACATCGACCCCTTCGAGGCCATTATCGAGAAAGTTAAGGAAGAAAAGAACGTGAAGCTCGATACAGAGCTCACCGTAGACGACCTCAAGAACTTGGTGAAACTGTTCAAGAAAGCCGTCAAGGAAAACACGGGCAAGGACTTCCCCGTGGATCCGTGGGAACAGCTTTGGGGTGCGGTGATTGCCGTATTCGACAGCTGGATGAACGAACGCGCCATTCTCTACCGCCGTCTGAACAATATCCCCGCCGAATGGGGCACGGCCGTAAACGTGCAGACCATGGTGTTCGGCAACATGGGCAACACCTCGGCCACCGGCGTATGCTTCAGCCGCAACGCCTCCACGGGCGAGAACAAGTTCAACGGCGAATACTTGGTGAACGCACAGGGCGAAGACGTGGTGGCGGGTATCCGCACGCCGCAGGAAATCACCCTGCTCGGTTCGCAACGCTGGGCGCAACTGCAAGGCATTTCCGAAAAGGAACGCGCCGAAAAATATCCTTCGCTCGAAGAAGCGATGCCCGAACTTTATAAGGAATTGTGGGAGTTGCAGAACAAGCTCGAGCTCCACTACAAGGATATGCAGGACATGGAGTTCACCATTCAGGAAGGCCGCCTGTGGATGTTGCAGACCCGCAACGGAAAGCGTACGGGCGCGGCTATGGTGCGCATCGCCATGGAACTCTGCAAGGAAGGCCTTATCAGCGAAAAGGACGCGCTTCTGCGCATCGAACCCAATAAACTCGACGAATTGCTGCACCCTGTGTTCGACAAGGTGGCCCTCGCTTCGGCCAAGGTTATGGCCAAGGGTCTGCCCGCTTCGCCCGGTGCGGCCACGGGTCGCATCCTCTTCTTTGCCGAAGATGCAGAGAAGGTGGTGGAGAAGAACCCCGGCGAAAAGGTGATTTTGGTGCGTATCGAAACCTCGCCCGAAGACCTCAAGGGTATGTATATCGCCCAAGGTATCCTGACGGCGCGCGGCGGTATGACCTCGCACGCGGCGGTTGTGGCGCGCGGTATGGGCAAGTGCTGCGTTTCGGGTGCGGGCGAGATAGAGATCGACTACAAGAAACGCACGCTCACCATGGGCGGAAAGACCTATAAGGAAGGCGACTATATCTCGTTGAACGGTTCCACCGGTCAGGTGTTCGACGGCGAAATCAAGACTATCGACGCCGAAATCAGCGGCGATTTCCAGGCCTTGATGGATTTGGCCGACAAATACACCCGCATGGTGGTGCGCACCAATGCCGACACTCCGCACGATGCGGCGGTGGCCCGCAATTTCGGTGCCCGCGGTATCGGCCTCTGCCGTACCGAACACATGTTCTTCGAGGGCGACAAGATTATCCCCATGCGCGAGATGATTTTGGCCAAGGACGAAGCTGGACGCCGCGCCGCCTTGGCGAAACTGTTGCCCTTGCAGCGTGCCGACTTCGAAGGCATCTTCGAGGCCATGCACGACCTGCCCGTGACGGTGCGTCTTTTGGATCCCCCCTTGCACGAGTTCGTTCCCCACGATACGAAGGGTCAGGAAGAAATGGCCAAGGTGATGCATATCGGCGTGGAAGAGGTGAGCGCCAAGGTGAAGGAATTGGAAGAAGTGAACCCGATGCTCGGCCACCGTGGCTGCCGCTTGGGCAATACCTATCCCGAAATTTCGGAAATGCAGACGCGCGCTATCTTGGAAGCGGCCCTGAACCTCAAGAAGCGTGGTGTGAAGGCCCGTCCCGAAATCATGGTGCCGCTGGCCGGAACCAAGAAGGAACTGGCCGATCAGGTGGATATCATTCACCGCACCGCCGAAGCCGTATTCGCCGAACGCGGCGAGAGAATCGACTATATGGTGGGTTCGATGATCGAGATTCCTCGTGCCGCCCTCACCGCCAACGAAATGGCCGAGGTGGCGCAGTTCTTCTCGTTCGGTACCAACGACCTCACGCAGATGACCTACGGTTTCTCGCGCGACGATATCGGCAAGTTCCTGCCCGTTTACCTCGACAAGAACATCCTCAAGCACGACCCGTTCCAGATTTTGGATCGCGAGGGTGTGGGTCAGTTGGTGAAATGCGGTGTGGAAAAGGGCCGTCAGACCCGTCCCGACATCAAGTTGGGTATCTGCGGCGAACATGGCGGCGAACCGAGCTCCATCGCTTTCTGCGATTCGTTGGGCATGAGCTATGTGAGCTGCTCGCCCTATCGTGTGCCTATCGCACGGGTGGCGGCTGCCCAAGCCAATGTCTCCACGCAGGAATAGCGGCTGTCCGCTGTTTGAAATAAGGAGAGGGGGCGCACAAAGTGCGCCCCCTTTTTTGT
>CAMWVZ010000022.1 GCA_947177845.1 uncultured Bacteroidales bacterium
GAAGGGCGGTCCGGCTGCGGAACAGCCTACGGCTGGCCCCGGTCCCGATATGCCGGTCCCTGTGGCTGAATAAGTGTTAAATGAAGATATACACGAAAACAGGCGACGGGGGGACGACTTCGTTGATAGGAGGTCGGCGGGTGAGCAAGGCCGATGCGCAGGTGGAAGCCTACGGCACGTTGGACGAGCTCAATTCGTGGATAGGTTTGGTGGCCTGCGACCTTTGGGAAGTCGAACCCTTGCACAAGGTGCTTTTGCACATACAGAGCGTGCTGTTTAAAATAGGCGGCTTCTATTCCTTCGATTTCGCATCGGGAAAGTCTTTCGATTATCCTTTTGTGGAAGACGCCGATATCGAGGAGTTGGAGAGATGGATCGACGAACTCGACGCCACTCTCCCGCCTCTCGACAATTTCATTCTGCCCGGAGGCACGCCCGCTTCCTGCCACGCGCATATAGCCCGCACGGTCTGCCGACGGGGGGAGCGCGCGTTGATAGGTCTGGTGGAACGCGTGAACGTCGAGGCAACGCGCGCTTGCACGGCACAACGTTATATCAACCGTCTTTCCGATTTCCTTTTTGTGCTGGCGCGTTATCAGAACGAAGTGCCCAAAGCGAGTTTTTAGCATTCAAGAGTAGGACTATGCAGTTTACCTTACAGGCAAAAGACAGCCAAAGCAAGGCCCGTGCAGGGGAAATCCTCACGGCGCACGGCAAGATACAGACCCCTATTTTCATGCCTGTGGGTACGGTGGGGTCGGTGAAAGCCGTGCAGATTCCCGATTTGATTGAGGATGTCAAGGCTCAGATTATCTTGGGCAACACCTATCATCTGTATCTGCGCCCGGGGCTGGAGGTTCTGCGGGCGGCGGGCGGCATTCAGAAGTTCAATGCGTGGAACCGCCCCATGCTTACGGACAGTGGCGGCTTTCAAGTATATTCCTTGTCGGGCACCCGTAAGATTCACGCCGAAGAGGGCGTGGAATTCCGCTCGCATATAGACGGCTCCAAACATTTGTTCACCCCCGAAAAGGTAATGGATATAGAACGCTGCATAGGCGCCGACATCATGATGGCTTTCGACGAATGCACCCCTTATCCCTGCGAATACGGCTATGCCCGCAAGTCCATGGAAATGACGCACGCGTGGTTGGACAGATGTGTGAAGCGTTTTTGCGAAACCGAGCCTCTCTACGGCTACGAACAGGCTTTGTTTCCCATTGTGCAGGGGAGTGTCTACAAGGATTTGCGCAAGATTTCGGCGGAGAAAATCGCCTCGGTGGAAGTATCGGGAGGCTGTGCCATCGGAGGTCTTTCGGTGGGCGAACCCAAGGAAATCATGTATGAACTCACCGAGTTGGTCTGCGATATTCTGCCCACCGACAAGCCGCGCTATCTCATGGGGGTAGGAACACCCGAAAATATCTTGGAGGGAATTTCGCAAGGTGTGGATATGTTTGATTGTGTGATGCCTACACGAAACGGCCGCAATGCCATGCTCTTCACCAAAAACGGCATCATGAACATGAAGAACAAGAAGTGGGCGGATGATTTCTCGCCTATCGAGGAAGACGGCGCAAGCTATGTGGACACCCTCTATACAAAAGCCTATCTGCGGCATCTTTTCCATGCGCAGGAATACTTGGCGGCCATGGTGGCGTCGTTGCACAATCTGGCTTTTTATCTATGGTTGGTGGGTGAAGCGAGAAAGCATATCATCGCGGGCGACTTCTCTACGTGGAAGCCTATGATGGTGAAGCGGGTGATGCAGCGTTTGTAGCGCGGGTCAGAAACTGAAATCGGCTTCGATTTCAACAAGCAAATCGGGCCGGCATACATCGGCTTCCACAATGCTCAGGCAGGATGCCTGCGGGTAGTGGAGGCGAAATATCTCCGAAAGATTTTCGGTATTTTCATTCGGTTTTACATAAAGTCTCGCACGGTCGAAACGCAGGTCTTTCTCCTGCATCGTATTTGCCAAATCATCAATGAAACGGAGCGTATTCTGCAACTGTTTCACCACATCGCCTTTGTCTATGGTGTCCTGTCCTTTAATGGATGCCGTGCCCGACACCATTCCTATGGCGCGGGTTCCGCCTTCTTCCGGGGTTTCGGAAAGAATCAGACACCGCCCTCTTTCAAAAAGCGGAGCCTTTTTGTCGATTTCTTCATTTCCCACTAAATAGGCCTGTCCGTAGCGGAAAGCATCGGTCTGCACGGGGCTTCGGAGCGCCGTATTGCGCGGTGCCTTTCCCTTTGTTGCCTCCGTATCGTCCACAATCACCGCATCTATGCAGATGCCCTCGTAGTCCATACCGATTCCGGTGGCGGCGGGATATTGGCTTTTGTCTTTTTTCGTTTCGTAGAAAATGCCCCGCACTTCGTTGAAAACTTGATAGTTCTGCAAGGTTTTCCCGTCTGTCACGCGCACCTTCAGAATATGGCCGATATAGTTCCACTGACGGAAAACGGCATCGAAAGAAGTGTCCGTATATGTCAAAAAGCGGGACAGCTTTTCGAAGCAACGGCGGGCGCAGGCTTCCGCGCACAAAGGTTCGTTCTTGTCGTAATCGGCCTGAAACCCCGAGGTCCACCATTCGCGAAAGCCCTCTTTTTCCACGCAAACGTGCGTCAATCCCTCCAACCGAAACGATTTCACGGCACAGTCCTTTTCGGAAACGCTCCATACCTCGGCGTTGAGCGGGCCACCCTGCAAGGGCTTCTGACACACCACCGTAACGGCGGGATTTCTTTCGGGAAAGAGGCTTTGCAGGCGGTTGTCCATATGGCGTTGAAATTCGTCCAGACACACGAAGTCTTCGGGTAGGGACGCTATGCCGATATGCACCTTGACAAGTCTTTCCCCTTGTGCCGTCTTTTGGCGCAGAAAGGAAAAAAGCATATCCTCAGCCTCTCCGAAAGTGCTTCCGGAGGGGGTGGAGAAAGAATGATATTTCTTGTCGAGTGTCGACATTCCGCACATAGTTTCAAATAACAAGCGAAGATAAGGAAAATAATCATGCTTTGCCTACCTTTGCAACCTATGACAGACTTTTTATTTGTTTTCCGATTGGCGGCGATTGTGACGCTCTATGTCGGAGGGCCGTTTCTGCTGATTTGGCTCTACAGGCGCTATAAATTTTTTTCGAAGGCGGGTACCATCGTCATGGCCTACGCCTTGGGCATCCTCATGTCGCTTTCGGGGCTCACGCATCCCGCCGCTCCCGAAGCGGCGGAAACCTTGGCTTCATGGCAGAAGGTTTTACAAACAGTATGCGTGCCTTTAGCCATTCCTCTCATGCTTTTCTCGTCCGACTTCAAGGCTTGGACAAAAAACATGAAAGGCACTTTCGTGGCTCTCTTCTGCGGCATCGTGGCGGTGGTGACGGCTGTTGTCCTCTCGTTTCTGTTCTTTGAGAATGCGGGGGTGAACGAACTCGACAAGGCGGCCGGTCTCATGGTGGGTTTCTACACGGGCGGCACGCCCAATGTGGCCTCGCTCAATATGGCGCTTTCGCCGCAACCCACCACATTCCTGTTGGTCAATACTTTCGAAATCACCATCACCTTCTTTCTTCTCGCCTTTTTTGTGGGGGGCGGTTATAAGCTAATCCGCAAGATTATGCCTTTCAGGAAAGAGGAAGAAAACCCGAATGCGCCCGCCTCATCCACAAGCGAAGAACAGAGTTTCGAGAACTACGAGGGGATGCTTTCGGCAAGGATTCTAAAACCGCTTGTATTGCCGCTGCTTTGTTCGATAACTCTTTTTGTTGTATCGGGCCTGTTCAGTATGCACTTTGTTTCCGAAAATTTTCAGGAAGTATCGGTAATTCTCCTTATAACCACCTTGTCGATAGGGCTTTCTTTTTGGAAAAAACTGCGTTCCACACCGCGCATGTTCGAGTTGGGAATGTATTTCATTTTGGTGTTCAGCATTATCATCGCCTCCTGTTTTCAAATCGATCAAATCGAAAGAAGCACGCTGGGGCTGATGTTTTTCATACTGTCGGTTTTGTTGTTGAGTGTTTTGTTTCATTTTCTGTTGGCTAAGTTGTGTAAGGTGGATGCCGATATGTTCACCATTTCGGTGGTCGGATTGGTCTTTTCGCCTCCTTTCGTGCCCACCGTGGCCGGCCTGATGAAAAGCCGCCGTTGCCTTATCAGCGGCATCGTGATAGGCCTTATGGGCTACGCTTTGGGGAATTATCTGGGGATAGCCGTGTACGGGCTTGTGCAATATTTGTAGCATTATGGTTTATTTCAAGATTGTCGAGAGCAGGACATTCCTGTATGTTTTCATCAAAAAATGGTTTACGTGGATTATGCGCTATGCCTATTATCGGAGATTTTACATGCGCGGCAAGGAGAATCTTCCGAAAAAGGGCACACCCGTCCTGATTGTCTCCAATCATCAGAATGCCGTAATGGACGCTTTGGCTATCGACTTTTCGCTGCCCGCCCGTTGCCGTATGGTTTTCCTGGCACGCTCGGATGCCTTCAAGAAGCCGTTTATCGCCAAAATCCTCAACTTCTGCAAGGTGATGCCTATTTTCCGTCAACGCGACGGACGCGATACCTTGGGCGGCAATCAAGCTATCTTTGAGGAATCGGCCAAGCTTATCGGCATGGGATTTCCCGTGGCCTTGTTTCCCGAAGGAAGGCATCAGGAAGGGCATTATCTCATTCCGCTCAAAAAAGGGTTCGCGCGGATTGCTTTCGAAACGGCCGAATTCCTCGGCTTTCCCGACGATATGACGGTGTTGCCGGTGGGAAACCATTATTCCGATTACTTTTCTTTGCGCAGCGATGTGTGCGTGAATTTCGGAAAGCCCGTCCCTCTCAAGGATTATTACGCGCTCTATCGGGAAAACCCCGCGAAGGCCTTGCTCAAACTCACCGAAGACATCGCGCCCGCCATCCGTGCGCTCATGCTCGACATTCCCGATGTGCCCCACTACGACACCTACGATTACCTGCGCACCGTGGTGCGGGGCGAAATCGCCTGTCGGCAAGGGCTTCGTTACGGCTATCTGCCCGACGACCTGCAGGCCGACCGTTTCTTTGCCGCCCGCATCGCGCAGTCTTCGCCCGAAGTTATGGCGGAGGTCCGCGAAAAGACGCTTCGCTATAAAAAAGAAGTGGAGGCGTTGGGGATTTCCACACGTGAAGTGGAAAGTAAGGTTCATATCGGTACATTTCTCAAGGATTTTATCTTGCTTTTGCTCGGTTTGCCTTTTGCGCTCTACGGTTTTGTCTTCAGCGGCGCGCCCGTGCTTGTCGGGCAGAGCCTGTCGCACCGTATGGCCGCCAAGAACAAGATGCTGCAAAGCAGTATCAATTTCGTTCTCGGGCAACTCCTCTTGCAAGGCTTGTTCTATTTGGTGTATATCATCTTGTTCTGCGCGTTGTTTCCCAAAGCTTTGTGCCTAGTCTTTCTACTCACCTGCATTTTCACCCGCGCCCTTTGGCAAGACTATATGCACTTTGCAGCCGGAGCATTCCGCCGCCTGCGGGCCATGTTCATGGCCCGCCGCGTCGCGGCTTTGAAGCCGCGACGGAAAGAACTTTGCGATTGGGCACTGGACGTGTAAGGCTGTCATAACTTGGTGATGGTCTTCTCGGCCTTGATGGTCCCCGACACCAACTCGTAGTTCTTGTTGACAAAGATGTTCTTGAACGTCACCTTCACCCCCGTGTTGGCCAAAAGAGGAATGTGCGTGTTCCCCTTTCCCGAGAAACGTCCATTGCTTCCCTGCACCTCCTCCACATCAATCACGAAACCGTTGGCCGTGCGGATTTGGTCGAAAACGGAAAGTTCTTTCAGCGGCTCCATGCTCCGGGTAGTGTCGGCCTGCAGATTGTGATTGCCGCATTCCAGATGCGCGTTGTCTTTCGAAAGCGTGGTGAAGCGGAAAATCACATCATCTTCGCTTTCCGTGTAGGCGCATTTCACCGACACCTTGCATTCGTAGCCGGTGGAAGGATCGAGATTTTTCAAAGACAATTCCTTGACACCGCTTTGCAATTCGTCGCCCGCCTTAAACCACTTCGCGTCGGGCTTCCCGTTCTTTCGGTAATATACCCGGCATGTGCGCGCTTCTATCGGCTCGTTCCATGTCAAGTGTGCCGAAGTGGCGCTTATGCGGTCGATGCGCAGACCCGAAATTCCATTGCAGAGTTCCTTATACGAAAATTTCTGCACCACGCTGTAACCGTTGTTCTTGAGGTAGAAAACCTCGCCCGATGCATTGCTGCATCGCGCCCTCACCCGCACCGCGTAGTCTTTCTGCGGCAGCAGAATAGGCATGGAGGCATCGTAGTCGAGAAAAGTTTGCGTCGTGGTCTGTTTGTATACGAGCGGGAGCGTGTTGAAGTATTCTTTCCACGCGTAGACGCCTTCCGGAATTTCGGCGATTTCGAAATCGTATTCGGTGTTGAATCCGCCCGCATATTGCAGGTGCCGCGCCATCCATTGAAAACGGATGTGGCAAGGATCCGAAAACCACAGCGTTTCGTTCTCCGCAGGAGAGGTGATGAGCGGCGGTTCGCCCGACACCAACGTGAACATGGCGGGCATTTCCTGCACCGACACCAATTTACCCGTGGTGGCTTCATATACGCGGAAGCGGAGTGTATAGATGCCGTCGGGAAGAAGACCATCGGAAATGCGAACCTCTTGGGCTCGCGTGCCGCTCAGGGAGAGGTTCGCAGGGAGGAAATACATTGAAAGCCGCGAGGCGTTCAATGTGATTTCCTCCCCGCCCGCCAAGGGAATGCCGTTTGCAAGCGGCATGGGGTTCTCGATTTTGATACCGTTGGCTTCCATTTCCATTTTCAGGTAGAGGGTGGAAGATTCCACCCTCGTATCGAGCAAACGCAGCCGCACTTGCAGGCGTTCATCGGGAAGCCGGCTCCAATCCTGCAATTTGTATGCATAGGGAGCCAACAACGTGGTTTGCGAAAATACCGGAGATACGGTCTGTGCTTCGGCTTGCGGAGCCATACCCGTTACGGCTATCATCATGCACCCCCAGCAAAAACGGAGCGCTTTGCGAAAATTCGTCTTTTTCATATTGCAATTCATTTTGATTATAAGCGAATCAGTTTAAACCCTTGTTGTATCTCGCCGTATTTCACCAGCAGGATATAAAGTCCCGAGGGCGGATTCGACTGGAACAAGGTGGCCGAGGCCGTTCCCGCCGCAGGCAGGTTTATCTCGCCTTGCTCCACGTTCATGCCGCTGAGGGCATTCACCATGCGGTATCGAGCCTTGAGAGGCGAGGATGCCGTCACCTCCACCGTGCAGATTCCCTGCGAAGGATTGGGGTAGACTTTCCAACGCGGCGCATAAGGGTCGGAGAAATCCTCGTTCTCGTGTTTGGGAGCGGACACGGTCACCGTCTTTTCGAGTGTCTCGCAGCAAAGGCCTTTGTAAACTTTCAACCCCAGCGTGTAGGTGCCCGGTGCGGGAAACGACACTTCGATGTAATTTCCCGATTTATCTATCACCGACACCTCTTGCGGAACAATCCAGACCACACTGTCGGGCTGGTGTTTCGACAGGTTCACCAACAGGCAGCTTTCGTCGGGCAATACGCGGCTGCTCACCCAAAATTCCGCGCCTATGGTGTCGCTCAATTCCTCCACCCATACGCTGTCTTTGTAAAAACATCTCTTGTCTTGCACAAGGGTGAGCATGTGAAGTCCGGCCTGTCGGGTTTCAATCCTCGCCTCGAAAGCATTGCTGCCGTCGGGGTAGGTCCAGATATAGTCGGCAGGTCGGTTGTCGATTTCGCGTTGCTGCGGGGTCTTCGAGACACCGATTTCAATGCTCTGACCTTGGCACAGGTAGCGTATGGAATCCCATGTGTAGGCAGGGGCGGGGGGTGCCGTGAGGGTGATGACCGTATCCCAAAGACAGCCGTTGCTATCCTGCACGATGAAGGTGTAGACACCCGCGGGGGCAAAGACGATGTCGGCCTGCGGCATGAAGTTTTCGGTGTGTAGGTCAAGAGGGGTCGCATCGGCGCATCCCGCAACCTTTCTTTCCGGCTCGGAGGGTTCGTATCTCCAGCGATAGATATAAGGTGCCGTGCCGCCCACACCCGAAAGACGGATGCGTCCGCAAGCATACGAACATTCGATTTCGTTCACGAAATTCTCCGCGCGCAAAGCGGTGGGTTCCCCTAAATATAAGGTGTCATGATACAGGCAGTGGTTTTGGTCGTAGATACGCAGCGAATACGTCCCTTCGGGTACATCCTCCACTACAAAACCTTCATCTCCGTTGCTCCAGAACACCTGCAATTCGCCACGTCCTCCCGTAGGGTTGATTTCAATCCTTCCGTCCGAAAGACCGAAGCAGGAAGGGCTCATCAGAACGGCATTCGTGCGGATGCTTTCGGGGTCGTGGACAATCAAGGTGTCGCAGGAAACCTGCCGGCTCGCATCGCTTATGCACAAACGGTAGGTGCCCGCCGACAACGCAGGGAAAAGGGTACCGTTTTCCATACGGGCGGTGTCTTCGCCCTCCGTTCCCGTCGGTTCGAACAGTCCCGTGTTTTCGTTCCATTTTTCCAAATGCCCTGTGTAAGGAGCCGTGCCGCCCTGAATCAAAGCCTGCAAAACGGCGTCTTCCCGCAAAGGACAATCGGGCGCCTTGATAAGGAAAAGCGTGGCTTGGGGACGGCTCAAAGTCTTGACTTCATAGAGGCGCGAAAGCGAGGCACCGCCGCTGTCCTGCAGGGCGAAGCGATACAATCCGGCTTCAAGACTGTCTAAGGAAATCACGGATTGCTCGCTCTTTCCACCGGAAAGAAAACGACCCTCGGAAGAAGTCCATGTATAGGAATACGGTTTCAGACCGCCGCCTATATTCACATGAATGGAGCCCTCGCTCAAGGCGGGACGGGTATGTTTCACCGCTTCCGACACCACCACCAAAGAATCGGGGCTCGACACCCGAATGTCCGCATGGGTTTCACAACCTCTCGCATCGTGCACCTCGAATGTATAGCGTCCACGCTTAAGATCAAGCAGGCAACTGTCGCCCGCCGTTCCGTTCCAAGAAAGCGAATAAGGTAGCGTTCCACCCTGCACCTTCATACAGATGCTTCCGTTGGCGAACTGCCAGGCCGTGGCGTCTTTCACATAGGCCGTGGCCGACAGGATTTCGGGCTGAGGCAGCAACATGCTAACCATACTCACCACCTTGTTGGCGTCATCCACATATAGGAAATAGCTGCCTGTCTTGCAGGAGGGAAGTATCAAATCGCCCTCTTCGGTCGTCCCGCCTCCTATCGTATCGCCGTTTTCATCTTTCCAGATAAACGAATAAGGCTTCACACCGCCCGAAATCTCGGCCTCCAAAGCGCCGTCGCCACGTCCGAAACACGAAATAGAATCCGCAATCCATGCACGGGTTATCAAGTTTTCCCGATAAGGCAATGTCAAGAGTGTGTCGACACGGCAGTTGTTTTGGTCATAAACGCTCAAGTGATAATCTCCTGCCGACAAGCCGTTTCTTTGCACATTCATGCATTCTTCCGACAAATCGTCTTCATCGTTCCACTTGTAGAAATAAGGGCCCGTGCCTCCCGAAAAATGCAGATGCAGGAAACCGTCGGGAAGAGGCTGTGCAACTTCGCCTTCCACACTGCCCGCATAGGAGGGGAAACGCAGGCTGTCGAGGGTAATCACAAGCGGCGTCTTTTGGGTGAGGATATGCACCGTTTTCGATACCACCCCGTTCTTATCGGTCACTTTCAGTCCGTAGCAACCTGCTTTCAGGTCGGTTATCTCCGTGTCGCTTCCGATGAGGTTTTCCGCACTGTCCCAATCGAATGTGCGTACCGTGGCGGTGTCCAAACGATACCATTGGCAGGAATAAGGCTTCTTTCCACCCTCCACGGTGGCCGTCAGCGTTCCTGCGGCTGAGCCGAAGCAAAGAATGGATTGGGTTTCGGTGATACGTGCGTTCAAATCGGGCGTGGATTCCAAGACTTCCACCCATTGCACCTGACATCCGTTTTTGTCGTTCACATCTATTTGATAGAGACCGCCACCCAGGCTGTCGGCGCGGCAACTGTCGAAATCGAACAGATACGCCCCGTCCCTTTTCCATGTGAAGGTGTAGGGTTCCGTTCCTCCCGACACACGCAATTCAATAAAACCGTTGGGCGTTCTTTCGGTGCATACCCCGCCCATGCAGCCATAATAGTCGGGATTCTTGGCCTCGATTTTTTGCAGGCTCAAGGCAGGAGGTTCGGTAAGGCGGAAAGAAGCCTGCTTCACCGCTCCCGCCCTATCGGTCACGCTCACCGTATATTCGCCTGCCTGTAGATTTTCAATGCCGATACCTTCTTCTCCGTTATTCCACTTTATGGAGTAAGGCGCCATGCCGCCCTCGATGTTGACCCGACAGGCTCCTTGCGCGGCACCGTGGCAAAGAATGTATTTGGTTTGGATAATCGACACGGAAAGCATGGGAATCTGTTCGATTTTCACCATTTTGTAGTCTTCGCAGTTGTTCGCGTCCGTCTGCTGAAGAAAATGCGTTCCCGCAGCCAGATTTTCGGGCTTTTTCGAAGCGACAACGGGTTCGTTGTAAGGTTTTGTACCGCCTTGTGCATGAGAGAAGATGCGCCCGCCCTGCCATTGGTCATTATACCCGTACACCGCAGGGGCGACACTGTCTATCACGATTTCGAAAGGCGCTTGGGGTTGTTCGATAGAATAGGTTTTCGTCACCGAGCAATTATTGTCATCGATAACGGTCAGCTTGTAATCGCCGGAGGGAAGATATTTCCGTTCGGCACCGAAAACCCCGTCCGCCCATGTATACAAAAGCGAGCCCGTTCCGCCCGAGGCCGTCACGCTGATTTTTCCGTCCCTATCGCCATGACAGGCATTGTCGGTTACGGTCTCTTTTGCAATCTTGAGCTGGGTGGGTTGTGTCACGGTGATTTCGTAGGAAGAGGTCATCCCGGTTTCCACATCGGTCACTTCCGAACGATATTTCCCCGCCCCCACATTATACAGAATGCTTTGGTTCGCATTGGCGACCAACACATTGTTTTTATACCAGCGATAACGCATATCGCTTACGTTTGTGCTTTTTACCTTCACTTCGAGAATACCATCCGAAGCATTGTAACAACTGATTTTCTGAGAGAGCTTTACCTCGGTGACAAGTGTTTTGTTCAAGTTTTTGACCTGAAGGAAGGTGTCGACTTCGCAAAGATTCTTGTCTTCCATCACAAAAACCACGCGAGTGGCGGTTGTGCGCAACGTATCGAGGAGAAAGTAGGTTTTCTTGGGATTCTCGGTCGTGTAGGAATAGTATTTATAAGGTGGCGTACCTCCCTTGCAGGCGCCTTTGTTCAGAAAGGCTTTCCCGTCGTTCGAGTTTTTGTTCACGCCGTTCACGGAATAAACCCCGCTCACATCTCTCTTCCCTGCCGAAATCACCATTCTTTCGGGTTGGGTGAA
>CAMWVZ010000023.1 GCA_947177845.1 uncultured Bacteroidales bacterium
TAAAATCGATTTTCTACGATATAAGGGAAACGTTGTTTGAAAATCAAGCAAAACCCTTCACAAATTGAGATTTGCTAAAAAGAAACTAATTAGTTACTTTTGTAAATGTAGATAGAATGGAAAGAACGTTGGTTTATTCAAGGGAATACCTTGAATTTGAAGAGAATTCAAGCCCTCGAGTAAAAGAAAAACTTCGCTATGCGACCGCAATTTTGGAAACCATTTATCCGATACCGACCAAGTTTGTCAAAAAACTTACCAATACGGATTTTTATGAATTGCGTATATCGGTGGAACAGGAGGTGCGGGTTATCTTGTTTGCCGTGGATAACCCGAATATAAATCTTTCACAAAGAGTTATATTTTTAAATGGCTTCATCAAGAAAGCGAATAAGGACTATGTGAAAGAAGTGGAGAAAGCCATGGAAATTTTAAGGAGGTTGTTATGAAATCCAACAGGAGCAAACGTCTTACAGTAGACGAAATCACAAAGTTACGGAAACTTGATATGACGAAACAAGCCGGTTTTGTTTCGGCGGAAGCGGTGTTGTCGCAACAAGTCGGAAAGAAAGGCAGTGCGGAAAGGGAGGCTTTTGACGCGAAGGCCAAGGCTTGGTTCTATGGTGAGTTATTGCGGGAAAGGAGAAAGGAATTGGGTTTGACCCAAAAGGAATTGGCAGGGAGAGTAGGGAGGGAAAGAACCTATATCAACCGGATAGAAAAGGGTGAAACGGATTTGCAGTTGTCTTCGTTTCTCCGCATCACCGAGGCCTTGAATGTGAAACTACGGCTTGAGGTTTCAAACTGAAACCCAAGACCACTTTTGCCACCGGGTTGCAAGGAGTTTGGCGTACTTTTGTGGGCGAAAGGAGAAAAAATATGGAAAAATCATTCAAAATCGAAGTGGATTGCGCCAACTGCGCCAATCTTGTGGAACACGCGGTAGCCAAAGTGGCGGGCGTGAAATCGGTGTCGATTTCGTTCATGACGCAAAAAATGAAAATCGCTTTCGAGGAAGGTGCCGAAATCGGGCAGGTTATGAAAGAAGTGGAGAAAACCGCCAAGAAAATCGAACCCGATTTCGAGATTCTATAAAAACCTTTGCCATGAACAGGAAACAACGCATCATGGTGGGACGTATCGCACTCACCGTGCTGATGACCGCGGCGCTCCACTTCCTCGCCCCGACGGGTTGGCTGCGGCTTGCCCTCTATTTAATCGTTTATTTCATTATCGGTTACGATATTCTCGGGAAAGCAGGGCGGGGCATTCTCCGCGGACAGGTATTCGACGAAAACTTCCTTATGGCGGTGGCTACGGTGGGCGCTTTCTCGCTGGCACTCTATCAGAGGAGCGGCGATTATCTGGAGGCTATCGCCGTGATGCTTTTCTATCAGGTGGGCGAGCTCTTTCAGAGTTATGCCGTGGGCAAGAGCCGCCGCAATATCGCCGCCCTCATGGATATACGCCCCGACTATGCCAATGTGTATCAAGAAGGAAAGCTGGTGCGCGTGGACCCCGAGGAAGTGCCCGTGGGGCAAATCATCGTGGTGCAGCCGGGCGAGCGGATGCCTCTCGACGGCGTGGTGGTGGAAGGCTTCTCATCGCTCAACACTTCCGCGCTCACGGGCGAGTCGTTGCCGAGAGAGGTGAAGGCGGGCAACGAGGTGCTCAGCGGAAGCATCAACATGACAGGCGTGTTGAAAGTGCGCACCACCAAGCCATTCGGCGAGTCGACCGTGGCGAAAGTGTTGGAATTGGTGGAAGATTCGGCCTCGCGCAAATCGCGTTCGGAAAATTTCATCTCGCGCTTCGCCCGCGTCTACACGCCCGTGGTGTGCTATGCGGCCTTGGCCCTTGCGCTTCTGCCGCCCCTGTTCCTCATCTTCTTCCAAGACGCTGCATGGTCGGCCGTCACCTTCGAGACGTGGATCTACCGCGCATTGACCTTTCTTGTAATCAGTTGTCCCTGCGCGTTGGTCATCAGTATACCCCTCTCGTTTTTTGCGGGCATAGGCGGTGCGAGCCGCGAAGGCATCTTGGTGAAGGGCGGCAATATTTTGGAAGCGCTCACCAAAGTGCGGACGGTGGTTTTCGACAAGACGGGCACGCTTACGCTCGGGGTGTTCGAGGTGAACGCCATGCACGACGGTTCCGACAACGATATGCACGCCGGCGCCGAACAACTGCTCGAATGGGCGGCCATGGTGGAGTGCTCTTCCTCGCACCCCATTGCCAAATCGCTCTTGAAAGCCTATGGGAAAGAGGTGGATCACAGCCGCATCACCGATATTCAGGAAGTGGGCGGCAAGGGGATAACCGCGAGGGTGGACGGCCGGCAGATTGCCGTAGGCAACGAGACGTTGATGCGCGATGCCGGTGTGGAACCTTGTCACTGCCGCACCGTGGGTACCTTGATTCATGTAGCCGTGGATAGCCGTTATGCGGGGCATATCGTATTGGGCGATGTGATGAAGCCTATGGCGAAAGAGGCCGTGGCGCGGCTGCGCGAAGCGGGGGTGACGCGCACGGTGATGCTGACGGGCGATGCCAAGGCCGTGGCCGAACAGGTGGCCGCGGAATTCGGGGTGGACGAGGTGTATAGCGAATTGTTGCCTGCCGACAAGGTGACGCATCTGGAAAGAATCATGCAGGCTTATCCCGAAGGCAAGGTGGCTTTTGTGGGCGACGGCATCAACGACGCGCCGGTGCTTTCGCGCGCCGATATAGGCATCGCCATGGGAGGAATGGGCAGCGACGCGGCCATAGAAGCCGCCGATGTGGTGCTTATGGACGACGAGCCGCTCAAGATTTCCAAGGCTATCCGCATTTCACGCAAATGTATAGGCATCGTATGGCAGAACATCATTTTGGCCTTGGGCGTGAAAGGAGCCTGCCTTGTGCTGGGGGCTTTCGGCATCGCCAATATGTGGATTGCCGTCTTTGCCGATGTGGGCGTGATGATTTTGGCCGTGCTCAACGCTATCCGCGCCATTTATGTGCGGAAGGTGTAGGGGAGGCCTCAGGGTTTGTAGCCCGACAGACGGAGCAGTTCGCGGGGCGGACAGGCGAGCAGGGTGGAGAAATCGGCTTCGTTTTTCTTGAGATAACGCTCCACGATACGCAAGCCGATAAATTGGCTCAGGCGTGCCGGCGCTCCCGGCAGAAGAGGATTGAAAGGCCCTTCGTTCACGAAATAGCGGAATTTGAAAGGGTCGGTCTCGAAGAGGAGGTTTTGGCGCACGATATATTGCCAAACCTCCTTTTCGTGTGCCTTGCACCAAAGATATTCTTCGTGACTGAATCCAAGAATGCGCTCCATGTCGGCATCGGGGCACACTTGGGTGATGAAATGCACCAGCTTTCCGTCGGAAGCGATATGGTCGAGCAGCGAAACCCGCTCGGTGGATGTCTGTATATGCTTGGCGCCGATAACCCGCGCGATGTCGGGCAACAGATGCGCGGAATTGAAACGACGGCTCAGGTAGCGGGGAATGCCCGCCTCGTCGAGCGCCTCGGTATGGTTGTCGAGATAGAGATCCAGTGCAATCGTCAGAATGGAATCGTGATACAGGATACGGTTCACGAAATCGTAATAGGAAATATAGGTGTAGACTTCGGGAGCCTTGAAATCGGGAAAGAACACCTGCACGTGCCCGAAAAGACAGGCTAATTCACGATGCAGGGCCTTGCCGTCGCCATAGGTCTTTTCGATGTGGGCATAGGCGTCTTCCACCACGGGGTCTTCCAAGAAATAGCGGATGCGGAGCAGGTTCACAGGGTCGGACAGGTCGGCTCCCTGCAGGAACAGTTCGAATTCGGGCAGGGCGTTTTCCAAGGCCGTTTGAAGCTGCGCCGTGTCGGCCTCCATCAGATAGGTTTCGTAGCGGTGCAGGGAAAAGTTTTCGTCGGGCGTGCAGGGAATTTTCTTTTGGCAGGCGCAGAGCGCGGCGAGGCACAAAAGGCAGAGGGGCGCGAGAGTTTTCATCACTTTCTAAAAGATTTTGAACCCTAACAGGAAATCGAACGTTCCCGTGCGGAAACTTTGGTTGGCGTAGCGGAACACGGGCGTGCCGGTGATTTCGTAGCGGAAACTCAGGAAAACGAAACGATAGAGAAGGTCTATCTGCAACATGGCGCCCACACCCACGGGCGAAATGCTGCGTTCTATATTCCTGTTGTTGACGCTGATTTCTTTCTTGCCTTCCTGCGGCAGGTTGAGCAGGGCGCAGGCGGTGAGCGAGACGTTGAAGTCCGAGGTTTTGGGAAAGAGCCATACGCCCACGCCGAGAGGCACGCCTATATGCGTGTAGGTCAATGCGATGTCGTAGTTGCCGAAAGCGGTGTCGGCCGAATGCCCGCTGGCCGAAAGCTTGCGGTCGGAGATGTTCAGTTCGAAATGCCCGAAAAACCGTTTGGCGAAATCAATCTGAAAATAGGCGCCTCCGCTCACGCCCATTTTGGTGGGGGAAGAAGCGAAATTCCACACGCCCGAAGAAGGTATCGTGGTGTTGGCCGCCCCGCCGATAGAGAGGCCGAAATGGATGTTTTCGTTGCCCTGCGTATGCACCAGCTGGGCGGAGCCGCAGGGTGCCAGCGCGAAGAGGAAGCAGAGCGGAATCCACATTCTCTTGTTAAAAGAATGAAGAAAACGATGAAAATGACGGCTGTATTTCGTGTACTTTTGCATAAATGGCAAGGCCTATAATCTTGTAAAAGTATGAAAAAATCCATAATGCTGTGCTTGGTGTCTTTGTGCGCCTCTCTGTTATACGCCCAAAGCAGCAACGCCAAATTCATAGACAGCCCCTCGTGGGTGCTGCAAGGAGAGGAGAGGGTGGCTCCCGCGCCGCTCGCTGCACAGACATCTACTCCGGTGGCAACTTCGGTGGCGACGAAGACCCCCGTTTCGGCTCCCGCCCCGGCTACGAAATCTTCCGCAAGTTCAAAATCCTCCGCAGGCTCGAAGTCCGCGCCGGCGCCCGTTGTGAAAGGTCCGAAGCAGGAAGGCTTCCTTCATGTGGGGATTTATGTCATGCCCGCCATCAACTGGGTGGGAAACGTATCGGACGGCTACAAGCGCGACGGGGTGACAGGCATGGTCACGCCGACCATCATGGTGGATATGCGCATCATCCGCCGCCTTTTCGGAGGCGTGGGCATTTCGTTCAACACCTTGGGCGGACGCTTGTCGGCGCAAGGCACCGAAGATTTGAGGCAACATACGAGTTCCTATAATTTCTCCTACATAGAAATCCCGTTCCGCCTCAAACTGAAGACGCCCAATTTCGGCGAATCCAAAGGCTCCCTGTTCCTTTCGGCAGGCGCGAGCGTGGGTTTCGGGGTGAATTATAAATACAAGGATGTCTACGAAAACATTTCCCTCCCTACGGCATTCGGAAATAAGGAGGGGACGTTGACGGTGACGGGCAAGATGAAGAAGGATTCCAAACTGGCTAATTTTTCGGTTATCGGACAGGTTGGCTACAATTATCAAATCGTCAAGCATTTCAATTTGATGATAGGGGTGGAATATCGCTACGCTTGCATCGACCCGATAAAGGATAACCGCAAGTTCAATCTCAAAGACCTTGCGTTCCACAACCATCAGATAGGATTGGTGCTGGGTATAATGTTCTAATAGTTATGAAAATCAGTATTCTGCAAGATGTGTTTTCTTCGGATGCAACGGAGAATGTCAAGAAGATAAAGAACGCATACAAGAAAGCGGTGGAGGCCGGTGCGGATATGCTCGTGCTGCCCCGCAACGCCGCCGAGACCGCCCCCGCCCGTGATTTGCTGAGGCTCACCACATCGACCACCGCCCTTGCGTTCAACACCTCCTTCGACGAAGAACTCCACGCCCCCGCGATTCTGCTCGCCCTCGACGGCCACGTGCACACCCGTATTCCCGTGTCCTGTGCGCGCATGTTGCAGGAATGCGTGTTCGAATACCAAGGACAAAATATCCTGCTCACCTTCTTCGACGAGGAAATCTGCCCGGTGGAACGCTACGGTGAAATCATCGAGAAAATAGATTTGGGCATCTTCATGGACAACCGCCCCTTCCTCACCGACAGGGAAGACACTCACAAGGCCCGTCTGAGGGAAACCGCCGGGAGCCTGCCCGCTATGGTCTATGTCGCCCAGGCTGGCGGCTACGAGACGCAGGCGTTGCGCGGCGTCTCCTCCTGCTGGATACAAGGGAAGAATGCTCTGCAACTGCCTTATTTCGAGAGCGGTTTCGCTACTTTCGATACCGAAGACACGGCAAGCGCCGAAAAGCCCGAAGAGGCCGAGCGCCCGCAAATCGCGCTTATCCACGATGCGATTGTGCGTGTCATCGCCGACTACTTCAAGCATTGCCACACCGCCAAGGCTGTGATAGGGCTTTCGGGCGGCATCGATTCGTCTGTGGTGATGCCTTTGGCCGTGGAAGCCTTGGGGCGGCAGAATGTGTTCGGCATCATGATGCCCTCGCAATTCTCCACCGACCATTCGGTGAAAGATGCCGTCGACTTGGCCGAGAACTTACAGATTCACTATGAGATAATTCCTATCAAACCGCTGTATGACGTGTTCATGCAGCAACTCAAGCCCGTGTTCGGCAACCTGCCTTTCGGTCTGGCCGAAGAAAACCTGCAGGCCCGTATCCGCGGCAACCTGCTCATGGCCACCGCCAACAAACACGGCGCCATCGTGCTCAACACCTCCAACAAAAGCGAAGCCGTCTGCGGCTACGGAACCCTCTACGGCGACCTCTGCGGAGGCCTTTCCGTGTTGGGCGACCTCTACAAAAGTCAGGTGTATGCGTTGGCGCATTACATCAACCGCAAGAAAGAAATCGTGCCGCAGAACAGCATCACCAAAGCGCCCTCGGCCGAATTGCGCCCCGGGCAGAAAGACAGCGACTCTCTTCCCGACTACGATCTCATCGAGAAAATCATGCGCTTGCATCTGGAACAGCATCTCGACGAGAAAGCCCTTATCGGGGCGGGGTGCGAGGAAGCGGCGGTGAAGCGCGTGTTGGGACTTTTTGTCCGCAACGAATACAAACGCCGGCAGACACCGCCGATTGTACGGCTTTCCACCACTTGCCTCGGCGCGGATATACGCCTACCCCTGTAAATCCGACGGTTTTTCGTTGTAAATCACGAATTTTCCATCGAAAGAATCCAATCGTACAGGACGTAACCTATCGAGCTTCTCGCCCAAAATCTGCTTGGAGATTTCGTTCACGATATGCTGTTGGATGAAGCGTTTGATAGGACGCGCCCCATATTGCGGGTCGTAGGCCTGACGGGCGATGTCGGCATAGGTTTCCTCGCTTATCAGAAGCTCGTAGCCGTTTTTGCGCATCAATTCCGACACATGCCGCATCTGCAATTTCACCACATCCAGAATTTGGGTGCGCGAAAGCGGATGAAACACAATCACTTCGTCCACACGGTTCAGGAATTCGGGGCGCATATGCATACGCAACTCGTTGAGCACTTGCTCTTTGCTCTTTCGATAGGCCTCTTCTTCCCCGTTCTCCTTCATCTCGTCGAAAGCCTGCTGGATATAGGCGGCTCCCAAATTCGAGGTCATGATGACGATAGTGTTCTTAAAATCGGCCACGCGTCCCTTGTTGTCGGTCAAACGTCCGTCGTCCAACACCTGCAGCAATATATTAAATACGTCGGGGTGCGCCTTTTCGATTTCGTCCAGTAGAATCACCGAATAGGGACGGCGGCGCACCGCTTCGGTAAGCTGCCCGCTTTCCTCATAGCCCACATAGCCCGGAGGAGCCCCCACCAGACGCGACACCGTGTGCTTTTCCTGATATTCGCTCATATCGATGCGCACCATGGCTTTTTCGTCGTTGAACAGATAGTCGGCCAAGGCCTTGGCGATTTCGGTTTTTCCCACGCCCGTGGTACCCATGAAGATGAACGACCCGATAGGACGGTTTTCGTCGCTCAGCCCCGCCCGGCTGCGGCGGATAGCGTCGGCAATGGCGCCTATGGCTTCGTCCTGACCCACCACGCGCTTGTGCAGTTCCTCTTCTATATGAAGCAGTTTCTCGCGTTCGCTCTGCAACATACGGCTCAACGGAATGCCCGTCCAACGCGACACCACATCGGCGATTTCCTCACTGCCCACCTCTTCCTTAATCATCGCGCCCAAGGCCTGTTGCTCGCCAAGTTTCTTCTTGAGTTCCTCCACCTTGCGTTCGGATTCCTTGATACGCCCGTAGCGCAGTTCGGCCACTTTCTCATAGTTGCCCAGACGCTCGGCCTGCTGCGCCTCGAACTTGTAGCGTTCTATGGCGTTCATCTCCTCCTGAATGCCGTCCACCGTTTCTTTCTCGGTCTTCCACTTGGCTTTCATGCTGTCGCGTTCCGTGGAAAGATTGGCGATTTCCTCGGTGAGTTCGGAAAGCTTCTTCTCGTCTTTCTCGCGCTTGATAGCCTCGCGTTCAATCTCCAACTGCCTTATCTTGCGTTCGATTTCGTCGAGCTTTTCGGGCACCGAATCAATTTCCAGACGCAGTTTGGCCGCCGCCTCGTCCACCAAGTCGATAGCCTTGTCGGGCAGGTAACGGTCTGTGATATAGCGGTGTGAAAGTTCCACGGCGGCAATCAGGGCTTCGTCCTTGATACGCACATGATGATGCGTTTCGTAGCGTTCCTTGAGCCCGCGCATAATCGAAATGCTGTCCTCCACGCTCGGTTCGTCCACATACACGGTCTGAAAACGACGTTCCAGCGCCTTGTCCTTTTCAAAATACTTCTGATACTCGCCCAAAGTGGTGGCGCCAATCGAGCGCAATTCGCCCCGCGCCAGCGCCGGCTTGAGGATATTGGCCGCGTCCATCGCGCCTTCTCCGCCTCCGGCACCCACCAAGGTGTGGATTTCGTCGATAAAGAGGATGATTTCGCCTTCGGCGGCAATCACCTCTTTCACAACGCTTTTCAAGCGTTCTTCGAATTCGCCCTTATACTTGGCGCCCGCAATCAGCGCGCCCATGTCGAGCGAAAACACCTGCTTGCTCTTGAGCGTCTCCGACACGTCTCCGCCCACGATACGTTGCGCCAACCCCTCGGCGATGGCGGTCTTGCCCACGCCGGGCTCGCCTATCAACAAAGGATTGTTCTTGGTACGACGGC
The DNA here is from genome assembly GCA_947177845.1 of uncultured Bacteroidales bacterium. Taxonomy (GTDB): domain Bacteria; phylum Bacteroidota; class Bacteroidia; order Bacteroidales; family P3; genus Pullibacteroides. The sequence continues at coordinate 9,153 of CAMWVZ010000023.1, forward strand.
TGAGAATCTGCAAGACACGGCGGATTTCCTCGTCGCGCCCGATAACCGGATCGAGTTTCCCCTTGCGCGCCATATCGTTCAGGTTGCGTGCGTATTTATTGAGCGCCTGATAATTACCCTCGGCATTGGGGTCTTTCACGCTTTCCCCCTTGCGCAACTCCCGAATGGCCGCCTTGAGAGGCTGCGCGCTCACCCCGTTCTCTTTCAAGAGGCGGGCGGCTTCGCTGTCTTGGTCTAAAATCGCCAGCAGGAGCGTTTCGAGCGTCACGAATTCGTCGCCGAAATCCTTGAGCGAACTCTGCGCCTTGAGCAGGATTTGTTCGGCATGAGGCGTAAGATAGGGGTTCCCGCCGCTCGATTTGGGCAGCGCCGCGATTTTTTCGTCCAACTTGCGTTGTATCTCGCGGGTGTCGGCACCCACTTTCTTGAACAGGAACGGAAGTACGTTTTCGTCAACAACTCCCAGCGCCTTAAGCAGGTGCAGGTCGTCAACGGCTTGATTCCGGTTGGCTTCGGCCACTTCCACAGCTTTCTGAATGGCTTCCTGCGCTTTGATAGTGAAATTGTTGAAATTCATTTTGTGTAGTTTTTTGAAAACAGCCTTTATCAAATAGCTTGCCAAAGGAAATTTTGGGACACGATGTGACGAAATGACGTGATAATAACGACAAAACGTCTTATTTTCAGAGTTTTGAAGCAAAATTCGCGACAAATTTTCAGAAAAACCGATTTCCGCTGATTTACCTTATCTTTGTTTTCCATGAAAAGGATGAGTTTGCGTCGGTTTCTGCGCGGCCTTGCCGTTGTTCTCCCCTTGCTTTTGTGTGCGGCGGGTGTTTCCGCATGGGCGTCGGAGGCTTCCGAAACCGATATTTCCGAGCGTGTTTCCGAATTGAACCGTTTGTTTTCAAAGATTTATGAAGCGGATGAAGAAAGCCGCTGGAATGCCTGCGACAGCTTCACAAATGCCGCCCGTCAGGTAATGGAAGACTATGCCGATGCGGATTTTCCCTTCGATAAAATCCGTAACATCAATTATTTCAAAGCCGATAACGGAAGTTTCCGCATGCTCAACTGGGGCATTCCCGAAGCCTCGGGCACGGTAACCTACAAGGCCTTGCTACAAGTGCATCGCGCCACCAAAGACGACCATATCCTCTACGAACTCAACGATATGTCGGCCTACTATCCGTATCCCGAAGGCGAAATCCTCACGCCCGACACATGGTGGGGCGCCTTCTATTATCAATGTATCGAGAAGAAAGTAGACAACCGCACCTATTATACGTTCTTGGGTTGGAACTCGGGACTATCTCTCTATCAACAGAGTGTGATTGAGGTGATGCGCATCAAGCCCGACGGAAGCGTGGAGTTCGGCGCCTCGCTCTTTGTCAACAAGGGTAGGGTAGCGGGGAGTGAAAGGGTAGATAAATCCCTGAAAGACTCCGAGATAAAACGGGTGGTGTTCCGTTTCAGCCGAAGGAGCGGCATGATTCTCCGCTACGATTATCAGACCTATGCCGAAAAGAATGCCAAAGGCAAGCGGGTGGAGCGCAAGGCCGACATGATTATCTTCGATGTCCTTACCCCGCGTCAGTCGGCCATGTCCGACGACTACGCCTACTATATTCCTATGGGGGGAACGTATCAGGCGTATGTTTTTCAAGACAATAAGTGGAGATTGAAAGGGGAGGTGAGTGCCCGCAATCCGGAACGGCATCCCAAAAGTTCACGTCCGAGGCATCCGTAAGGAACGACGGTCCGGGTCTCGCCCCGGCACGCTCCCTGCCGTCGTGTCCCTATTATATATAGGTGTGTCTTCCCATACTCCCTTTCGCCCCCTCTTTTGAGCCCTGAGTGTTGAAAATTTTTC
>CAMWVZ010000024.1 GCA_947177845.1 uncultured Bacteroidales bacterium
CGGCAAAGCCGGCGGTGCAGTCGATAAGTCAGTCGTAGGCTCCGTCGTCGCAGGCGAAATCGAACACCTTCTGATAATCGGTGCCGCCCCGCCCCGCCACACGGATTTCCTTCATCGCCCGCTTCAGGCTTATCGGTTCCCCCTTGATATCGTTGTCGAACTGCAACACATCTATCTTGTCGATGCCGTATTTGAAAAAACGGTTCACGATGCCGAAAAACTGCCGCAGGCTCTCGCTCGGCACCGAACCGCTCACATCCACCGCCACCAACAGGCGCGTGGCGAACTGATGCCGGCTGCCCATATAGTCGAAACCGTAGCGGCGGCTCGGTCTCATGCGGGTGAGTACACGTTTGGAAGACAACACCGAGCCGCGAAAGCCGTTGAGTATCTTGCTGCAATCTACTTTGGCCTGCGTGGAAGCCATGATAAGCTCCCGCATACGGCCTTTCAAACTGCCCCAGCTCTGGCTTTGTTCGGCCACATCAATCAAACGGTCTATCGTTTCCTGCATCATCTGATCCTCGCCCCACAAATCGGCCGCCCGCTCCGCCCGTTGCCGCATCTGTTCGTTCCCCTTTCCGCGTTCCTCCTCCTGCTCGGAATTTTCGGAGGGCGTGTCTCCGCTGCCGCCGTGTTCGTCGTTGAAGCCCGAACAAGCCTCGCTCAAAGGCATCAGACACCGGTAGTATTCCTCAAAGGCCGCCGCATAGCCGGGAAAAGCCGTCCCCGCGAAATCATCCTTGCGGAACAAGCGCACTTTGGGCGTGTAGGCGTCCTGCAACACCAAGTCGCTTGCCCAATAGCAAACGTCCTTGCGCGTGGGTTTGGGCTGGCGCTGATAGGGGTGCTTGAGCAGAATCCGAATCATCTCCATGCGCAAGAACTCCTCCAAACTCGCACGCTCCAAGGCCGCCACCACAGACGGATTGTATTCGATACGCCCCTTGCCGCTGCGCAATACCGTCGTCACCACGCTGTCCTTGGGGTTCACCTCCACCAGACGGTGGCTACAGTAAACCGCAAAGAGCAGGGGTTCGGTAAGGAACCATTCTTCGGCTATGTCTTGAAAGCGCTCTTTCATGAGGGTTCAGGCGGCTTGGTTCGCGGGGAACAGGCGGGTGAAACCAAGGCTTAAAGGTTGATGATGAATTGACTGATAAGCGCGTAGAGGTCGGGGCACTGTTGCAGGATAAGCAGGTTGGCATGTGGATATTGCGCACTCTCGAACAGATTGCAGAACTGCGCCAAAGCCTCGCGGTAGCCTTTCTCCTGCAACCACTTGCCATAGGCAAGCAGGTTGGCGCTCCGTGCCTCTGAAAAATCCTTTTCGCCCATCGGTTCCAAAAAGCGGAAAAGACTCTCGTTGAGGAAAGCCAACTCGGCCACGCGGTAGTGCGAGGCCTGTTCTTTCACGGTTTCGAATCCGTCCAGCACCTCCTGTGCGCTCACCACGCGGTTTTCCGAGAAACTCTCGAAAAGACGGGCGGCGGCTTTCACGCCCACGATGCCGGCCACAATCTTGCGCGTGGTATCGTCGGTGCGTGGAATACGTTGCAGAATATCGGACACTCTCTCCCACGCGCGCCGGTCCGGCAGTTTCTCCAAGCCCGAATCGGCCATGCGCAGCATCTCTCCGTCCAAGAAGTCGGGATGCCGGTCTATGAAGCTCACCACACGGTTGTCGAGCCCCTTTCCCTGCGCCCACGCCACCCATTCGTCCACCGAGGGCGTAAAGTAATACACATTGAAACGCGACACCAAAGCCGGGTCGAGGTCGGTGAGCTGATATTCGTCGCCCTCGTTCACGGCCGAAATGATGCGGCTCCCCTCGGGCAGCGCCCGCCCCGCCAGCTTGCGGTTTAGCGCCAAATCCATGATAGTTTGCAGAATTTCGGGGCGGGCGCGGTTTAACTCGTCCAAAAACAGCACGATAGGTTCGTTGTCGAGCGGAAACCAATAGGGCGGCATAAACTCGGTCTTGCCCGTTTTCTCGTTCTTGTGGGGAATGCCGATGAGGTCGCCCGGGTCGCTCATCTGCCCCAAGAACAGGCTCACCACCTTTTGCCCCTTGCCTCGGAAATAATCGCCCAATATCTGCGATTTACCTATGCCGTGCCGCCCCACCAGCATGATGTTCTGCGAGGCAGGCATCGCCTCCAGCAAGGCGTATAACTCTTTTGTATGGATACAGACGGCCATGATCTTGTAAAATTTTTCGGTGGCAAAAGTAATTCTTCCTCGGCACGCACGAAAAAAAACGCGGCGAAATTTTAAATTTGCAACGGTGGAATGAATACCTTACACATGAAGAAAATTCCCGGAACCTTTACCATTGTCTGCTATATCGTGTTGGCGGCCGCCCTGCTCACGTGGGTGATTCCCGGAGGGGAGTATCTGCGCGAAGTGCAGGTGTATGAGGGCGTGGAACGCGAAGTGGCGGTGGAAGGCTCGTTTCATTATGTGGAACCGGAGCCGCAGACCTACTCGGTGTTTTTCTCGCTTTTCGAAGGCTTTGTCGACAAGGCCGACATCATCGTCTTTGTGCTCATGGTGGGCGGGGCGTTTTGGATTCTGAACAGTACCAAGGCCATAGATGCGGGCGTGCACGCTTTTGTGCGCTTTACACGTCGTTGCCGGGAGAAGAAAGCCTTGCGGAAGGTGGATGTGGATGCCTTTGTGCTGGCTCTCATTATGTTGATGTTCAGTTTGTTCGGGGCGGTATTCGGGATGAGTGAGGAAACTATCGCGTTCATTATCATCTTTGTTCCCATGGCCGTTTCCATGGGTTACGATTCGCTTACGGGCGTGGCCGTGTCTTATTTGGCGGCGCACGTGGGCTTTGCGGGCGCCATGCTCAATCCTTTCACCATCGGCATCGCGCAGGGCATTGCGGGCGTGCCTCTTTTCTCGGGTCTCGAATATCGCTTTTTCTGTTGGGTGATTCTTACCGCCATCGCCATGGTCTTTGTGCTTTGGTATGCCAAGAAGGTGAAGAAGAACCCCGAAATCTCGCCGGTCTATAAATTGGATGCCTATTGGCGGGAACGGGCGGCTTCGGTGTCGGCCACCGAGACGGTTGCGGACTCCACCGAAACCCCGGCCACTGCGCCCGCAGCGGCAAGCACAAAGGCGCCCTATGTCATCTTCACCCTCCTCGCGCTCGCGCAAATCCTTTTCGCCGTCTATCATCCCTTCACCCACATCACCATCGGCGACGGAAGTCTGCGCCTCCCGCTTCTCCCCATCCTCGCCGCCCTCTACACGCTATCGGGATTTTGGGCGGCAAAACGCTCGCTGTCGGCCTTCAACCTGCATATTTTGCTCTTCACCATTCTCTATTTAGTAACGGGCGTGCTGGGCTACGGCTGGTATATCATGGAGATTTCCGCGCTTTTCCTCGTCATGGGCATCTGTTCGGGCTTGGCCGCGGGCAAAGGCTTGGATAAGGTGATGCAGCTGTTTTTGGAGGGCGTGAAAGATATTTTGGTGCCGGCCATGGTGATAGGCCTCGCCAGCGGCATCATCTTTATCTTGCAGGAAGGCAAGGTGATAGATACCATTCTCTACGGGGTTTCCAAGACTATGGCGCAGACCGGCGAAGTGGGTTCGGTAGGCGTGATGTATGTCTTTCAGACGCTGCTTAACTTGGTGATGCCTTCGGGAAGCGCCAAGGCCGCGCTCACCATGCCGATTATGGGGCAGTTCGCCGACTTGATTCACCTTTCCCGACAGACCGCCGTATTGGCCTTTCAGTTCGGAGACGGGTTCACCAATATGATTACTCCCACTTCGGGCGTGCTTTTGGGCGTGCTGGGCGTGGCGAAAATCCCCTATGCCCTGTGGTTCAAGTGGATTTGGAAGTTCATTTTGTTTTTGATTGTGGCGGGCTTTGTGCTGATGCTGCCCACTTTGTTCTATTCGTTTAACGGATTTTAAAAAATTGCGAGATGGAAGTTTATAAATTCGGAGGGGCTTCGGTGAAAGATGCGGCGGCGGTGCGCAATGTGGCCGGAATCTTGCGGAGCGAAATTTCCGATACCACTTGTGTGGTGGTGTCGGCTATGGGAAAGACCACCAATGCGTTGGAAGTGGTTTTGGATGCTTTCTACCAAGGCAAGCCCGATGCCGCGCAGACCGTCAAGGCCGTGGTGGAAACCCATTTGCATATCCTGCACGGCTTGTTTCCTAATCCCGCCCACGAGGCCTACGCCAAAGTCAAGGCGCTCTTCACCGATTTGATGCGCGAAGCCCGTTCGCTGGGCAAGACCCCCTACGACGAAGCCTACGACCGCATCGTGTCCTACGGCGAGCGGCTCTCCACCTGCATCATTGCCGAATATCTCAACGACCAAGGCATAGGCACCGCCGAACTCGATGCCCGGAACCTCGTGATTACCGACGGACATTTCCGCGAAGGGAAAGTGCTTTGGGAACCTACCACGGAGCGGATTCGGCAAGCGGCCGAACAGGTGAAGGCAGACGGTCTGTTGGTGGCGCTCACCCAAGGATTCATAGCGCGCAGCGAAGACGGCAAGACCGTGACGCTGGGACGCGAGGGGTCGGACTATTCGGCCGCCATTTTCTCCTACTGCCTGGATGCCGAGAAGATGACCATTTGGAAGGACGTGCCGGGTGTGCTCAACGCAGACCCCAAGTATTTCACGCACACCCGCAAGCTCGACTATATCTCCTATTACGATGCCACCGAGCTGGCCTACTTCGGGGCGAGCATCATTCACCCGAAAACCATCAAGCCGCTTCAAAACAAGCATATACCCTTGCACGTGCGCTCGTTTATGGATGTTTCCGCACCCGGCACATGGGTGGGGCTCGACGATGTGCCCAATTCCGAGATACCTTCGTTCATCTGCAAGCCCAAACAAGTGCTGCTGTCCATTTATCCCAAGGATTTTTCGTTTATCGACGAGAGCAATCTTTCGGAAATTTTCGGAATTTTGGTAAGGAACGGCATGAAAGTGAATTTGATGCAGAACTCCGCCCTGAGTTTTTCGGTATGCTTGGATCAGACGCGGGGCGACCTCGATGCGGTGCTGTCGCAACTCTCGCCGCGCTACGACTGCCGTTTCAATCAGGAATTGGAATTGGTGACTATCCGTCATCACACCCAAGAGGTTATCGACAATATCGTGGGCGGGCGTGAAGTGCTTTTGGAACAGCGCACCCGTCAGGCGGCACAGTTGGTATTGAAAATCTGATGAAGAGAAAACGACTGATATACATAGCGGTTACCATGTTCTTCGCCTTGGTGGGGCTGCTCGCCGTGCAGTTCTATTGGGCGAAGCGGATTTCTACCATGAGCCGCGAGTTCGTGCACACCAATATGGAAGCGGCCATGCAGGATGTGACCGCGCAGACCGAGGGCGGGCTTTTGGCGCAACTGTCTTTGTTCGACCCGCTTTTGGCCGAAACGCAGGTGCAGCAGCTGGCTCCGCAAATCGACAAGGCCGTGGACGAAGCCCTGCAACGGCATCATCTGCGCATCCGTGCGGAGTGGGGCATTTACAGCACGTATAGTTCCAAACTCATTGCGCAGAAAAGCGGCGACTATGGCGTGCAGCTTTTGCAGAGCCCATACAGCTACCGTATTTTCTCCGACATAGACGCACCCTATCCCTTTGTGTTGCTGGCCTATGTGCCGCCCCGCGCGGCCTCGCTCCTGCCGCAGATGTGGTATCTGGCCGCCTTTTCGGTGGCGCTTTTGCTGTTGTTGCTTTATAGTTTCGTCTACACTTTGATTTCCATTTGGAAACAAAAGAAACTCACCGAAATGAAGAGCGACCTAATCAATCATGTCACGCACGAGATAAAGACGCCCGTGAGCACGATAGCCTTGATTTGCGAATCGTTCGACGACCCCGATGTGCACTACGACGAAGAGGGCCTGACCGAAGTGCTGGGCATCATCAAACAGGAAAACAAGAGGTTGGAGACGCTCACGCGGCAGATTATCGAGATTTCGAAAATGGAAGAGGGCGCGTATTTCCTCAACAGGACGCGGTTTTCGCTGCATAAGGCCATAGAAGAGGCCGTCAACAACACCGGCTTTCAGGTGATGCACAAGGGAGGCCGCATCGTAACGCATTTCGAGGCTCCGGACGACGAAATCGAGGGCGACCGCACGCATATCGTGCATATTCTTTCCAATTTGATAGACAACGCCAACAAGTATTGCGACGAGAAGCCGTTGATAGAGATTTCCACGCGGAACGGAGAGGACGCCATTTATGTGGATGTGAAGGACAACGGTATCGGGATTGCCAAGGCGAACTTGAAGCGGATTTTCGACAAACTCTATCGGGTTCCGACAGGCAACCTGCACGATGTAAAAGGTTTCGGGCTCGGTCTAAGCTATGTGAAATCCATTATGCAGCAGCATGGCGGCGAAGTTTGGGTGGAAAGCGAATTAAAGCAAGGTTCCACCTTCCACCTCAAGTTCCGGCAATAGAGGCGCTTCCCCGCATGTTTCGATGCAAGACGGAAGCGTGTGTTCCGCATGAACCACACCCACCACAATCGAAGAGGAGAGGATGAACGGAATGAAGAGAGGGTAGGGCAGACACTTGGCCACCTGCTTGGCCAAGCGGACGGTTTTCGAAAGGATACTGCTGTTTTCCATAACGTTTGTTTTTGTCGTTTTTCAATCTTCTTGCCTATATATCGTAGAATTTCATTTTTATCGAACTTTTGCACATAAGATTTCATATAAATCTCTGTGAATAAGAACGAAAAAATTATCGGAGGCCTGTACTTACCCTGTTGATAACTTTTATTTCGCTGTGAACCAATTATAACGAAGCAAAAAAAGACGTACATGTTCGATAAAAACGGCGGTTGTGCGTTATAAGGGAAACTTTTAAATTTGCAACTATGATTATTGGAGACGGAACACCCACCACGCTCACCTTCCTTTTGGCCGAAGACGACCCCAATCTGGGCACCTTCCTTCGCGCGTATCTCAAAGGAAAAGGCTACGAAACCAAACTCTACCGCGACGGCAAATCGGCCTTCGAAGCCTTTAAGGAAGGAGGGTTCAATTTCGTGATTACCGATGTGATGATGCCCTTGAAAGACGGTTTCTCGTTGGTGCGCGACATCCGCAAGCTCGACCCCGACATTCCCGTTCTCTTCCTCACGGCCAAGACCTTGGAAGCCGACCGTCTGAAAGGCTTTCAGATGGGCGCGGACGATTACCTCACCAAGCCTTTCAGCATGGAGGAGTTGATTTTCCGTATTCAGGCGATTTTGCGCCGCACTCATGTGACCGTCAAGCCCGCACGCCCCGAAGTCTATGAATTCGGAGGCATCCGCTTCGATGTAACGGGGCAGATACTTTCCAAGGCCGACGGAAGCGTGTCGGTGTCGCTTACCACGCGCGAAGCCGAGTTGCTGAGCCTGCTCTGCGAACACAAGAACGAAGTGGTGGAGCGCAAGGAAGCGTTGGTGGAGGTGTGGAAAGGCGACAACTATTTCAGTGCGAGGAGTATGGATGTCTATATCACCAAACTACGGAAAGCCTTGGCGCAGGTGGGCGACGTAACGATTGTGAACGTGCACGGGGTGGGCTTCAAGTTGGTGGAAAAAATGTAAAAGCGAGAGGATGAAGCGGATGAGAATTTTTACAAGAAGTCTGTGGGCGGTGGCGGCGGTGTTGCTGTCGCTGGCCTCCTGCCGCGATGAATATAGTCATTTCCGCACCGAAAACGTGGTGCTGGGATTTTCGCAAGACACCATCCGTTTCGACACCCTGCTGACGGGGCATACCAGCATCACCAAACGCCTTATGGTGCGCAACCCCTATAAGGAGGCCGTGCGCATAGACCGCATCTGTCTGAAAGGCGGGCAAAACTCGCGTTTCCGCATCAATGTGAGCGGCAATACCGATTTGGAACAATATAATGTGGTGATTGGAGGGCGCGACAGTCTTTTCGTGTTTGTCAATACGGTGATTGATGTGCGCAATCAGGACAATCCTTTCGAAATTGCCGATGCCTTGCGCTTCGAGGTGGAAAACAGCAAGCCGCAGCAGGTGGTGCTGAGCGCATGGGGGCAGGACGCGCACTATTGGAAATCGGACCGCAGTGTGCGCGTGCCCTTCTTCGACCCCGGCATGTTCAATCCCGATGCGGATTCCATCACCCTTTCCTATTTCGACTACGACCCGGCGCGGCACCGTTTCGACGAGGACGGGAAACCTATCGTAATTTACGGCTATCTGGCGGTGAGGGAGGGCGAGACCCTGCTTATTCCCGCCGGCACCCGCCTGTATTTTGCCCCGCAGTCGGGCATTTGGGTGCGCAAAGGTGCCAAGTTGCAGATTGCGGGCGAGTTGGGGCAGGAAGTGGTGATGACGAGTATACGGCAGGACGGCGATTATCGGAATATGGCGGGGCAGTGGGGACGGATTTGGCTCGATGCCGAGAGCGGGCCCCACGAGGTGGACTATGCCTATCTGCGCAACGGGCAGACGGCCTTTTGGCTCGATTCGTGCGCCACTACGCAGGGCGGTTTGAATATCCGCAACACAAGGGTGGAGAATATGTCTTCCTATGGCGTTTTCAGCAACGGGAACCGTGTGAAAGGCGAGAATCTCTGTTTTGCCGAAGCGCAGGCGAGTCTGTATCTCTATAAGGGAGGAAACTACGAATTCGTGCACTGCACCTTTGCCAACTATTCCTATCACGGAGGCTACGGAGGTTCGCGGGCGTTGTTCCTGAGCGACTATATCTACGGCGCGACGGGCGAAGTGCAGCGTTTCCCGCTCGAGCGCGTGTTGTTCGCCAACAGTAGCTTCACGGGAATTTCCGACCAGCAGATTCGGGTGGACTTGTCGGGCAGGGTGGAGGAATACCCGCAGCTTGCGTTCGACCATTGCCTGATATACCTGAAACCTGAGCCGGAAAATCATCCGTGGTTCGATTCCTGCGTCTGGAACGCGAAACCGTTTTTCCGCGATGCGGAGAATTATAATTTTGAAGTTGATACGGCGGCCTCGGCCTTGGTGGGCAAGGCCTCGCCCGCCTACCTCACCGGCACCTGCCTGCGCGACCTCCGCGGCAAGGAGCGCCGCATCCCGCCCACCATAGGCGCTTACGAATTTTAAGACTTTCACTATCTTTGCATAGTTTCACAAAATACGTTTATGACACGACAACGTACCTTAAAAGCCCCTGTAAGCCTTTCCGGAGTGGGACTGCATACCGGCAAGGTGGCGCAGGTTACCATAAAGCCCGCCCCGGCAGACACGTGGTTTGTCTTTAAGCGCATGGACTTGCCCGGCCAGCCCGAAATCAAGGCCTTGGCCGAATATGTGGGCGATACCTCGCGCGGCACCACCTTGGAGAAAGACGGCGTGCTCATGGTGGCCACCATCGAACATTTCCTGTCGGCCTTGGTTGGCTTGGAGATAGACAACGCCATTATCGAGACCGATTCGCCCGAGATGCCCATTCTCGACGGCAGCGCGCGCTTGGTGGTGGAGGCCATTCAGAAAGCGGGCATCTGCGAGCAGGAAGCCGAGCGCCGCTACTACGATTTGCGCAAGCCCTTTACGTTCCGCAACGAAGAAAAGGGCATCGAAATCAAGGCTGTGCCCTCCGACAAGCGCGAATTTACCGTCAAGATAGACTATAATTCCGCGGTCATCGTGCCGCAATACGCCTCCATAGACACTTTCGGCGACCGCTACGCGGAAGAGTTGGCCAAGTGCCGCACCTTTGTGTTCCTGCGCGAAGTGGAATTCCTCTATTCCCAAAACCTGATTAAGGGCGGCGATTTGGACAACGCCATTGTGTTTGTGGACCGCAAGGTGGAGCAGGAAGAAATCAACCGTTTGGCGTCGCTGTTCAACAAACCCGCCGTGGCGGTGAAGGAAGGCATCCTCAACAACGTGGACTTGCATTTCAAGAACGAGCCCGCCCGCCACAAGCTCCTCGACCTGATAGGCGACTGCGCCTTGCTGGGCTGCTACATGCACGCCTCGGTCGATGCCCTGCGCCCCGGACATTTCAGCAACACCGAATTCATCAAACAGATACGTAAACAAATGCAAAAAGATATGGCACCTGAAGCTTTGCCGCCGTTCGATATAACGGCCACTCCTCTCTACGATGTAAACGGAATCAAGAAGATTCTTCCCCACCGTCCTCCGTTTTTGTTGGTGGACAAGATTGTCTATATGGACAAGGATCAGGTGGTGGGCGTGAAGAACGTCACCATGAACGAACCGTTCTTTACGGGGCATTTTCCCGATGAGCCGGTGATGCCGGGTGTGCTTATCATCGAGGCTATGGCGCAGACGGGCGGCATCTATATGCTGACCCAATATCCCGACCCCGAAAACTACCTCACCTATTTCTTGAAGATGGATAACGTGAAGTTCCGCCACAAGGTGGTGCCGGGCGATACGCTCATCTTCAAGCTGAGCCCGATTTCGCCGCTCCGCCGCGGCCTGTGCAACATGAAGGGCTGGGCCTATGTAGGCAACCAAATCGTGGCCGAAGCCGACATGCTGGCGCAACTTGCCCGCAAACCGGATGCTCCCGCG
>CAMWVZ010000025.1 GCA_947177845.1 uncultured Bacteroidales bacterium
TCTTTCGCGAGCCAAAAGCGGTAGGTGTGCATACGGTTCACATCCCCTGCGGGAATTTGCAGCAGGGCGTCCTGCGTCAGCAATGCATCGGGAGCGCCCCCGTAAACGGGAACAATCTTGAGATGGGCATTGACGGCCACACCTGTATTTGTCGAAATCTTTATTAATATATGGGGACGAGCGAAATCCAGAACCGCATCGGGGTCGGTGAACATATCGGGCATCTGTCCGAGTTCCACCGAAAGCCTTTGCGGAGGTATGGAAAGCGAGAAATGACCTTTCACGCGGCTCGGTTCCAAATCCACCACCGAATAAAGCACCTTAGACTGCAACGTAACTTCCGTGGCCGACTCGCGGGCGGAAACGTTGTCTTCTTGCAGGAGGAGTTTTCCCGAAAGCACCAAAACGCTCTTATAGTGCAGTTTCCTACCCGTCATTTCCGTCTTGCTCAAATCCAAGCCGTTCAGAGGAAGGTCGAAGTAGAAACGCCCCGGCTCGTCGAAACGCTGCACATGAATTTGATTATGTTCGTCCACCAACGGGTCTTCTATATGGAAATTCTCGGGAAGCTGAACAACGAGCTCGGGACGCACCCGGTCCATGTCGATTTGCGCCGCACCGACCAATTCGAAAAGCACCCGCACGCGGGTCTTCTCCACAAAGTACATATACTGCAAATCCTGCACCACTTCCGAAATATCATCGAATTCAAAGTCGAGATCGATAGTCTGATACACATCTCCCGCCACCTCGGAGGTTCGGGCAACGGCTTTCGTCGCCAAGGACGCGCCCGCCGCAGGCAAGCTCATCTGCACGTCAAAATCTTTCAGCGTGCCGATAGAGTCCAATAAGAAGGCCTTGATAGGCACTTCGTCTATATTTTCCGAAATAGAGAGCGAATCGAGCGAAAGCACATACTCGCCGGCTTCGTTCACCACCAAGATATCCGAAAGCGACTCCGCGCCCAAAAGCGAGTCTATCGTGAGTCTGTCGGTAACACCCAGCGGCAGGGAAAGGCTGTCGCCCCCCACCTGCAAGGTCAAATCCAAGGGCCTTCTCAAATTATATTCCTCGCGCACGCACGAACAGAAGAGCGCCGCTATCGCAACCGAAGCCGCCGCAACAAAAAAAATCGCTCCCCTGTGAAAATTTCTTTTTTTCATAAACGCTCCTTATATTAATAAGGGGCGTCTCCATTTTCCATGAAAACGCCCCTTGAAATCATCGGAACCCGCAGTTTAGAAACGACGTTCTTTGATACGGGCCTTCTTGCCGGTGAGTTTACGCAGGTAGAAGATACGGGCGCGACGAACCACACCGCGTTTGTTCACTTCCACCTTTTCGATAAAGGGAGAGTTGACGGGGAAAATTCTCTCCACGCCAATGTTACCCGACATTTTGCGAACGGTGAAGGTAGCGGTGGTGCCGCTGCCCACACGTTGCAAAACCACACCCTGAAACTGCTGGATACGTTCCTTGTTTCCTTCCTTAATCTTGTAACTTACGGTTATCGTGTCGCCGGCCTTAAAGGCGGGCAATTCATTGCTCTTTGTGAGGGTATCGACAAATTGCATCAATGCCGGTTTACTCATGGTGATAAAATATTTCTGTATTATCTATTCCGTTTATTATTCAAACTTCAACCCCTATTTCACGCTGTCTACCACGGCTTTGAAAGCTTCGGGGTGATTCATGGCCAAGTCGGCCAACACCTTGCGGTTAAGGTTGATGTTCTTCTGGTGAAGCTTGCCCATAAAAGCCGAGTACGACATCCCGTAAGGACGGATACCCGCGTTGATACGCACAATCCACAAGTTGCGGAAGCTTCTCTTTTTGGCCTTACGGTCGCGATAGGCATACTGCAAGCCTTTTTCAAGAGAGTTCTTGGCAACGGTCCACACATTTTTTCTGCGTCCGAACTGACCGCGGGTCAGTTTCATGATCTTTTTTCTGCGAGCCCTTGCGGCTACGACATTGACTGATCTTGGCATCTTTTTCTGTTTTTTGTATGAGCGCTTCCTTTTTCGGAGGAAGACTTCATGCTCATAAGCAATTTATAATTCCCGAAAACTTCTCTCGCGCCCCCGGGCTACGGCACGTCTTGCATACAGGCTTCTCCCTTAGAATTTGAGCATATCGCGAACAGCCGGCATATTGGCCTTTTCCACGATAGCACTCTTGGTGAGATTACGTTTGCGCTTGGTGCTCTTCTTCGTCAGAATGTGACTTTTGTAAGCATGCGCACGCTTAATCTTGCCTGTTCCGGTGAAAGAAAAACGCTTCTTTGCAGCGGATTTTGTCTTTTGTTTAGGCATATTGGTTAATATTGAGTTAATTGTTTTCTACTGCGGGTTGTTCGGGAGCGGGTGCCTGCGCCTTCTTGTTGCCGCCCGTAGCCTTCACGGGCTGAATCATCATCATCATCCGCTTGCCTTCCAGCTTCGGCATACTTTCGGGCTTGCCGTACTCCAAAAGCGCCTCGGCAAACTTGAGCAACATCACTTCGCCTTGTTCCTTATAAACAATGGTCCGTCCCCTAAAGAACACATCCACCTTCACTTTCGAGCCCTCCGACAAGAACTTCTTGGCGTGGTTGAGCTTGAAATTGAAATCGTGGTCGTCGGTCTGAGGCCCCAAACGGATTTCCTTCACCACAATCTTGGCACTGCGCGCCTTGATTTCTTTCTGCTTGCGCTTCTGTTCGTAAAGGAACTTCTGATAGTCGATAATCTTGCACACCGGCGGGTTGGCCGCAGGCGAAATCTCCACAAGATCCAAGCCCTTGTCCTCGGCCAGATGCAAGGCATCCTTGAGGGCAAGAATTTGCGATTCGACATTTTCGCCCACTACACGCACCATAGGCGCCACGATACGGCGGTTGATGCGGTGTTCGGGCTCTTTCTTCGCGGGCTGACGCATTCCGCGAAAATTATTGCGGTTGTTTGGGATAGCGATGGCTTTGTCCTCCTATATTTGTTAAAAAATATTTTTTGCCCAAAATGGCCTGCAAAGATAATGAAAAAAATAACATGGTAAAATCCCCCGTGGAATATGACAGCCCCGTCCCGTTTTGCCGTTTAAAAAATATTCGTAATTTAGCGCCCTCTTTGACGGGGGCATCTGTGTGCTCCGTAGGCGGAACAGTCTGCGGAACGCTTGCGGAAACCCGTCATATATAATAAAGGAGAGGTGGCCGAGTGGTCGAAGGCGCACGCCTGGAAAGTGTGTAAGCGTCAAAAGCGCTTCCAGGGTTCGAATCCCTGTCTCTCCGCTTAAAAACAAAAAAGTTTAACTACCATGAAAAAACTGATTGCAACCCTTTTTGCAGGAGCCGCCTTGCTTTTTGGCTCGGCTCTTATGGCGCAGGATGCCGCTGTCGCAACCGAAGCCGCGCAAACTGATACTACGGTCGTAGCCGAAGAGCAAACCGAAGAAACCGCTCTCGCCGTTGCTCCCGCCGAAGAAAAAGTTGTAAGGAAATCTTTCCACCAAGCTCTCAAGGAAAAATTCATTCAAGGTGGTGCGGGCTGGATGACCCCTATCCTCCTCGTCCTCATTTTGGGTCTTGCCCTCGTATTCGAAAGAATCATCTATTTGAACATGGCTCAGACCAATACCGAAAAGCTTTTGCAGCAGGTTGAAGAAGCCTTGCAAAAAGGCGGTATTCCCGCTGCCAAGGAGGTTTGCCGCAACACCCGCGGCCCCGTGGCCAGCATCTTCTACCAAGGTTTGGAACGTGCCGACGAAGGCGTGGACATGATCGAGAAATCGGTTACCGCCTACGGTGGCGTTCAGTTGGGCCGTTTGGAAAAGAACCTTTCGTGGATTGCCTTCGTTATCGCCATCGCTCCTATGCTCGGGTTCTTGGGTACGGTAGTAGGTATGGTGCAGGCCTTCGACGATATCGAAGCTGCCGGCGACATCTCCCCGACCGTTGTGGCCGGTGGTATGAAAGTGGCCTTGTTGACCACCGTATTCGGTCTTATCGTCGCCATCATCATCCAAACATTCTACAACTACCTCAGCTCGAAAGTAGACGCGATCGTCAACAAAATGGAAGACGCTTCGATCTCCTTTATGGATTTGATCGTGAAGTATAACCACGGCAAGTAAGCCGCGGATGCTCACGATTGTTTCATCTAATTAAAAAGGAGTTTGGATATGAATATAATCATCAATATCGGGATGTTTTTGGTGTATGCCCTCTTCATCCTCGGCATTTTGGCGGCGGTGGGCTTCTCCATCTACCAATTCATAGGCAACGTCAAGCAGAGCAAAACCGCTCTTTACGGTATCTTGGCTTTGGTGGTGATTTTCCTCATCGCCTACTTTACCGCCTCCACCACCGATGTAAGCGCGGCTGTTGTGGAAAAAGCCGGTTTGAGCCACGGCGGTGTCAAGATGTTGGGCGCCGGCATGAATGTCTTTTACATTCTTGTCGTTGCCACGCTGGGCGCGCTGGTAGGCTTCGAAGTGGCCCGATTGTTTAAAAAGTAAAACCATGGCAAAGAAATCACCCACCATCAACGGGGGGTCTATGTCCGATATTTCGTTCCTGTTGTTGACGTTCTTCTTGTTGACGTCGTCTATCAACACGGATTTGGGTATCGCGCGGAAACTTCCGCCTCCCCTTCCTCCCGATGCACCCAAGCCCGAAATCCACGACCGTAACGTGTTTAAGGTGGCCGTGAATTTCCGCGATGAATTGCAGGTGCAGGGAAAGTTGGCCGACATAGCCGACTTGCGGGATATGGCCAAGGAATTCTTGGCAAACCCGAACAACAACCCCAAGATGTCGGAAAAGAAAATGGAAGACATTGCCGGGCTCGGACCGGTTGCCGTGTCGAAGGGTGTGGTTTCGTTGCGTAACGACCGCGGCACCTCTTACGAGATGTATGTACGGGTTCAGAACGAACTCACGGCGGCTTTCCATGAATTGCGCGACGAACTTTCGCAGGAACGTTTCGGTATCCGCTTCAACGATTTGACCAAAGATGCCGACATCGAGGCCATTCAGAAAGCCATACCTTTGACCATTTCCGAAGCCGAACCTACAGCGGTGGGAACCACTAAATAAGGAGGAAAAGCAATGGGAAAGTTTAATAAGAACGCCAAGAAAGCCACGCCGGAAATCAACACCGGCAGTATGAGCGACATTATCTTCATGCTTTTGTTCTTCTTTATGGTGATTACCACGATGCGCGAGAGCACCTTGTTCGTGCGCATCAATCCGCCGCAAGCCAGCGAAGTGCAGAAGTTGGAGAAGAAGTCGTTGGTAAGCTACATCTACATCGGCCCTCCTATCGACGCGCAGAAGTTCGGTACCGAACCTCGTATTCAGCTCAACGACCAAATGTCGGGCGTGCGTGACATCACGCAGTTTATCGAGGCGGAACGTCAGGCGCGCGACGAAGTGGACCGTCCGTTGATGACCACGTCTATCAAAGCCGACAAAAGCGTGAAAATGGGTATCGTTACCGATGTGAAGCAGGAGTTGAGAAAGGTGAATGCCTTGAAGATTAACTACTCCACCTCAAAGGGTAAGGACATTCACGCCAACAGGCAATAATCCGCACGGAAACGTGGGGATATGAAAAAGGCGCTTTCGTAAGAAAGCGCCTTTTTTTGTCCGTATCTATTCCGCTTCGGGGAAATCGTCATACAGAAGCTTATCGTAGGGATAGCGCGTAAGATGCACTTTCTTCACCTCGTCGTATAGGATTTTGCGGAACTCGTCTATGTTCTCACGCGTGGCCGCCGAAAGGAAAATGCAAGGGGCGTTGTCTTTGGCATACCACATCTTCTTGAGGTCGTCCAGACTGTAATTCCGCTTGGTGAGGGGCGAAAGGTCGTCTTCGTCTTTCTTCTCGTAGGTATAGGCGTCTATTTTGTTAAACACCACTATCGTTCTCTTGTCGGCCGCCCCGATTTCGCTCAACGTCTGCTGCACCACGCGCAGTTGGTCGTCGAATTCGGGATGCGAAATATCGACCACGTGCAGGAGAATATCGCTTTCGCGCACCTCGTCTAAGGTAGACTTGAACGACTCCACCAAACTGTGCGGCAACTTGCGGATAAAGCCCACCGTGTCGGAAAGCAGGAACGGGAGATTGCCTATCACCACCTTGCGCACCGTGGTGTCGAGCGTGGCGAAAAGCTTGTTCTCGGCCAGCACTTCCGACTTGCTGATAAGGTTCATGATGGTGCTCTTGCCCACATTGGTATAGCCCACCAAAGCCACCCGCACCATGCTGACGCGGTTTTTGCGTTGGGTAACCTTCTGCTTGTCTATTTCGGTGAGCCGCGTTTTGAGAAGCGAGATTTTATCGTGAATTACCCGCCGGTCCGTCTCGATTTCCTTTTCACCCGGACCGCGCATCCCCACGCCGCCCCGCTGCTTGCTCAAGTGCGTCCACATACCGGTAAGACGGGGCAGAAGATATTGGTATTGCGCCAGCTCCACCTGCGTCTTGGCATGGGCCGTGCGGGCGTGCTTGGCAAAGATGTCGAGGATGAGCGTGGTGCGGTCGAGCACCTTGCCGTGCAGTTCGCTTTCTATATTGCGTTGCTGGGCGGGCGAGAGCTCATCGTCGAAAATCACGATGTCTATCTTCTCGGCCGTCACATAGGTCTTGATTTCCTCGAGTTTGCCCGTGCCCACATAGAATTTGGGGTGCGGATAGTCTAACTTCTGAATGAAGCGCGCCCGCACGTCCACTTCGGCGGTCTCGGCCAAGAAAGCCAATTCTTCCAAGTATTCGGTTTCTTTCTCCACCGATACCTCGCCGCAGGAAACTCCCACGAGCACCGCCTTCTCTCTTATTTTCCTGTTTTCTATCGCCGCCATTCCTGCCTAAAATCCTATTATCGCACGCACCTCGCGCACCGTTTTCGCCGCGCTTTCGTGCGCCTTTTCCATTCCCTGCCTGCGCACCTTCTCCAGATAGGCGTCGTCGGCCAAAATGGCCTCTATCTTATCGCGCAAGGGCGCTATGAACTTCACCGTATCTTCGGCCAACTGCTTCTTGAGGTCGCCGTAGCGGATGGAACAGTTCTTATAGGCTTGGTCGAAAGCATCGTAGACTTCCGGCGCACAGAGCGTCTTGACCAACAGAAAAAGATTGGCGATTACCTCCGGCTTTTCCTGATTCATTTCCACGGGGCCCGAATCGGTGGTGGCGCGCATGATTTTCTTTCGGATTACCTCGTCTGTATCGGTCAGGAAAATAGCGTTGTTGCCGCTCTCGCTCTTGCCCATTTTGCCGCTTCCGTCCAAACCGGGAATCTTCACCAAATCGCCGCCGTAGCTGAATGCCTGCGGCAGTTTGAAATAGTCTTGTCCGTAGAGACTGTTGAAGCGCTGGGCGAACACGCGCGTCATTTCGAGGTGTTGTTCCTGATCCTTTCCCACCGGCACCAAATCGGCATGATGAATGAGAATGTCGGTGGCCATCAAGGTGGGATAGGTGAGCAGACCCGCGTTGACGTTGTTGGGGTTCTGCCGCGCCTTGTCCTTGAACGAGGTGCAGCGTTCCAACTCGCCCAAATAGGCGTTCATGTTCATGAACAGATAAAGTTCGGCCGTTTCGGGGAGGTCGCTTTGGGCGTAGAGCGCCACCTTCTCGGGGTCTAACCCGCAGGCGATATAGGTAGCCAGAATCTGCTTGACATTCTGCCGCAGGTGTTCGGGGTGCGGGTGGGTGGTGAGACTGTGATAGTCGGCGATAAAGAAGTAGCAGTTGTATTCCTCCTGCATGCGGATGAAATTACGCACCGCACCGAAATAGTTGCCCAAGTGCAGGTTGCCCGTAGGCCGGATTCCGCTTACCACAATTTTTTTCATACTCAAATCTTAAAAAGGTTTCGGGCGTTGGCGGTGGTGAAGCGAGCCACCTCGGCTATCTGCATTTCCAGACAATCCGCCAATTTTTGCCCAATCAAGGGAATATATGCGCTCTCGTTGGGTTTGCCGCGATACGGCACAGGCGCCAAGTAGGGCGCATCGGTTTCCAATAAGATACGTTCACGCGGCACGGAACGCACCACATCGGGAAGAATGGAATTCTTGAACGTGAGCACGCCGCCTATGCCGAAACAGAAGCCCAAATCCACCACACGGGGAGCCTGTTCGAGATTTCCACCGTAGCAATGGAACACGCCGCGCAAAGAACCGTCCTGCTCCTCTTTGAGAATATGCCACGCCTCCTCGAAAGCGTTGCGCACATGCAACACCACGGGCAGGTCGAGCGCTTTGGCCCAATGCAACTGTCTGCGGAAAGCGTCTTTCTGCTGCTCGAAATAGGTCTTGTCTTCGTGCAGGTCCAAACCAATCTCGCCCACGGCCACATAGCGGAAACCGCCCTGCGCCGCAGAAGCCGCATTCGTGGTGGAAAGCTCCTTATAAAGTTCCTCCAGCTGCACTTCGTAGTCTGCCTTCACTTCGGTGGGATGAAGCCCTATCGTGGCGTAGACCACGCCCGGATGCGCCTCGCACAACCGCCGTATCGGGCCCACGGTATGCACATCCACCCCGCCCTGAATCAGAACCTCCACGCCGCTGTCGAGGGCGTTGCGCACCACCGTCTCCGGGTCTTGCCCGAAACTCGTGTCGTAGGTATGTGTGTGGGTGTCAATCCAATTCATTATTTGCCGGGTTTATGTTCCTGTTTAAACAAAATAAGGAACAAGACACCTACCAAAAGCGCAAATCCGGAAAAGATAAACCATGTGGTCTGCCACGCACCGGCGGTATTGCCAATCAAAAAGCCGTTTTCCCAATGGCAGAAATGATTGATGACCCAACCCGCCGAAAGGGTTCCTATCGTGGCGCCCAGGCCATTGGTCATCAACATGAACAAACCTTGTGCAGAACCTTGAATACTCTTGTCGGCCGACTTATCGATAAACAGAGCGCCCGACACATTGAAGAAATCGAAAGCCACCCCGTAGACAATCATGGAAATGATAAACAACCACAATCCGTTTCCGGGATTTCCCAAACCCAAACCGCCGAAACGCAACATCCATGCCATCATGGAAATAAACATCACGATTTTGATGCCGAACTTTCGCAAGAAAAACGGAATCAACAAAATGCATAAAGCTTCGGAAATTTGCGACAAAGAGGTCAACAGCGTGGGGTTGCGTGCCCCGAAAGCATCGACGAATTCGGGAACCGATTGGAAGTGCGAAATATAGGGCCCCGCATAGCCGTTCGTCACTTGCAAGCACATTCCCAACAGCATGGAAAAAATAAAGAAGACGGCAAATCGTCTTTCCTTAAATAAGGAAAATGCCCGCAAACCCAACACATCCACCATCGAACCGCTCTCTTTTCCTTTCACCAAACAACATTTCGGAAGTGTCAAGCTGTATACAAACAGAAAAATCCCCAACAATCCCGACACAAAAAACTGCCAATGGCTATATTGAAACGTATTCTCGCCACCCAGCATAAATCCGAAACGGCCGTCCGCCATATAGGCGCAATTCACAAACCACATGGTTGCGATGAATCCGACAGTTCCGAACACCCGAATGGGTGGGAAATCTTTAACGGTGTCCATGCCCGCATCGGTAAGAATACGGAAAGCCACGGTATTGGAAAGCGCTATCGTAGGCATATAAAATGCCACCGAGATGGTATAGAGGGTGATGAACAAAGTGGGATTGGGTTGGGCGGATTGCATCCCCATAAACCAACAAAGCCCCATGAACAAACCCGCCACCAAATGACAAAAGCCCAACAACCTTTGAGGTTGCACGAATTTATCCGCCACAATGCCCATCAAAGCGGGCATAAAGACAGAAACAATGCCTTGGATGGCATAAAACCACGGAATCAAATCTCCCATACCAACTCGTCCCAAGTAGTTGCCCATACAGGTAAGATAGGCGCCCCAAACGGCGAATTGAAAGAAATTCATCAAGATAAGGCGAAACTTGATATTCTTCATAGCATAAGGTATTTTTTCTATTTGGCTGCAAACAGCAAATTTAAGATAAAGATACTAATTTCTGCCGAAAACATTAATTTTGCACTTCAGAATGACTTTTTAGTATATATTGCTATGGATGCCAAGGAAGTGGTAATGATTTCCGGCGCTTCGTCGGGAATCGGAAAAGCTTTAGCGATAGAAATGCTCCGGCGCGGATATTGCGTTTCGTTGTCCGCCCGCCGGCCGG
>CAMWVZ010000026.1 GCA_947177845.1 uncultured Bacteroidales bacterium
CCGATAGAGACGGGGCCTACGCCGGGGGGCGTTCCGGTGAAGATATAGTCGCCGGTGCGGAGCGTGAAGAAGCGCGACACATACGAAATCAGGGTCGGCACGTCGAAAAGCATGTCTTCGGTGTTGCCCCTTTGCCGTATCTCACCGTTGCATCTCATCTCAAAATGAATATGGTCGGGGCCTTGCGGAAAGTTGCCCACGGGGAGGAATTCGCCTATGGCCGCCGAATTGTCGAAGGCCTTGCACACCTCCCACGGCAAACCCGCCTTGCGGCATTCTTCCTGCAAGTCGCGCGCCGTGAAATCGAAGCCCAACGTAAGCGCGTCCACATAAGACAAGGCGAATTTGGGCGCGATGTTTTTTCCCACCTTGCCGATACGGAGCACCAACTCGGTTTCGTAGTGCAGGTTATGCGTAAAATCGGGAATGTAGAACGGCCGGTTGCGCAGCAGCAGTGCCGTGTCGGGCTTGCAGAAGAAAACAGGCGCCGTCGGAACGGCACTGCCCAATTCCTTGATATGCTCGCGGTAGTTTTGACCGATGCAGATAATCTTCATGGTTACATTTCGTACATATCCATACTATCCTCGTTCCCGCCGCCACGGTTCCGGTTGCGCTCCTGAAAACCCTTGTTGATTTTATAGGAGGCGGTGATGTAGAGGGCGGTGGAATTCTTGGCGCGGCTCTTGCGTTGCGACACAAAGCCTTCGCCCGTTACGGTGCTGTTCCAGCGTTGGGTATGGAAAAGGTCGCTCACCCGCAAACCCACATTCAAGCGCTTCTGAAAAAACGACTTGCGCAAGGCAATTTCGCCCGACACATTCCAGTCGAACTTGGTCTGCGCCCAATACGAAGGCCCGTTGTAGCGGCAGGTGAACTGCAAGGTGAACGCCAAGGGCAGGTTCATCGTGGTGTTGAAACGCACGTTGTAGCTCAAGCCCTCGGTGGAGGTGGAGGCATCGGCCCCCTTGTCGCGCGTGTTGTTCTGATAGAGGCTTCCGGTAAGTCCCATGCGCCACCATTTGAGCAATTGCTGCTCGTAGGCGATGTCCACGCCGTAGGTGTTGCCCTTGGCGTAGTTGCGGAACGTGCTGTTCATCAATACTTCACCCGAAATATCGTCGATAGACTCGAATTGGTAGCGGCGTATGAGGTCGGTCATGTGCCGGTAGTAGACCGTTACGAATATCGAAGAATTCTTCACAAACAGCGAATAGTTCAACTCCAGCGAATGGATGTCCTGCGGCTTGAGGTCGGGATTACCGTAGCGGATAGACGAAGGGTAGTTGCTGTAATCGACATAAGGGTCGAGGTTCCACGGGCCGGGGCGGTTGACACGGCGGCTGTAGCTGAGCTGGATTTCCTGCATCTTGCCGATTTTGTAGGAAAGATGCACGGCGGGATAGAAGCGGAAGCGCGTGTAGGAAAAGGATGTGTCGCCTCGCTCGGTGCGTTTGTCGGCGGTCATGAAGTCGCCTTCCATGCGTCCTCCCACCTGAAACGAGAAGTTTCCGAACTTACCCATGAGATTGGCGTAGATGCCGTGGTTGTGGGAGATATAGTCGAAATCGATGGAGGTGTCCTGATACTGGTTCAGGCGCGAATCATACAGACTGCGCGTGGCCTGCGCCTGCAACTTGGCTTGGTAGCCCACCTCCAGACTGAGTTTTTCGTTGAAAGGATGTATGTAGTTCAGTTGGGCGTCGAAAGAAAGGTTCCTGCGTCGGTTGTTCACCGTCTGTGTGGTGACGGTGGTGTCGGCGGGATAGATATTGATGATTTTCTGATAGTTGTTGGAGCTTTCGTCGGGCGTGTGGTAGTTGACCGTGGCGTCGAAGGTAAGCTCTTCCTGCGGCTTGGCGAACTTGTGCTTGTAGGAGAGGGCCGCTTGTCCGCCCAGACGGTTCTCGGCGCTCGACGAGGAGGTTCCCATCAGGAGAATGTCGTGTTCCTCGAAGGGCAGGTCGTTGATGTAGCTGAAGGTGCGGCTTTCGTTGTAGGCGTTGTTGCGGTGGTTGTTCCAGCCCTCGAAGGTACCGCTTATCAAAAGGGTGTTGTTGGCGTTGATGCGGAAGTCCGCACCGGCCTGCACCTTGCCGCCGAGACCGTCGTGCTTGCCCGTGGAAGGCCCCGATATTTCCTTCTGCATATTGTCGCTGCCGTATGCGGCGGTGTCGGGGTTGCCGCCGCGCTCACTGATGCGCCACGAACTCCGCACCGACTCGCGGTTCCGGTAGTTGAGGTCCACATTGGTGAAAAGGGTCACTTTCTTGAGGCCGAAACTGAGGTTGGCGCCCAGACTGTGGCGGTTGGCCGTGGAGGTGGAGGCGTAGACGTTGCCGTTGATTTCGGTGTCCTTGCGTTCCTTGGTGATGATGTTGATGATGCCGGAGGTGCCTTCGGGATTGTATTTGGCGGAGGGGTTGGAGATGATTTCGATGTTGGCGATGTTGGCGGCCGAAAGTTGGTCGAGACCCAGTCCGGAGAAGGAGGCGGGGCGGCCGTCAATCAATACGGTGACGCTTTCGCTGCCTTTCATCGAGATGTTTCCCTCGTCGTCCACGTTGATGGAGGGCACGTTCTGCAACACATCCACAGCGGTGCCGCCCTCGCTCACCAACGATTGCTCCACATTCACCACCTTGCGGTCGAGACTGTATTCGATAGTGCGTTTCTGCCCGGTAATGGTGACGGCGTCGAGAAGTTTCGCGGTGGTTTCCAGTTTGATGTCGTTGGCTTGTTGGGCGGGATGCTGGGCGGAGAGGAGGAAGACCTTGCCGGTAAGCGTGGCGTAGCCCATGGAAGAGAACGTGGCCTGCAAGGGTCGGCCGAAAGGAAGGTCGTCTACGGAAAAACGTCCGTTTGCATCGCTCACGCTTCCTTTGACGAGCTTTTGGGTGGCGGTGTCGTAGACAAGCACATTGACGAACTCCATAGGCGTGCCGGTGCCTTTCTCCGTCACCTTTCCGCTATAGGATCCCTTTTGTCCGAAGGCGGGCCCGCAGAATAGGAGTGAAAAGGTAAAAACAACTAATATATAGTGAAATATAGGCTTCATAGGGCTATAAGTGTGTATAGCGAAGATACTCTTTTTTAGAAGCCGCGCCAAATTTCAACCAAGGAGGTTTCTTTCGAAAGGTCGTTGGGGTTGGTGCCGGGAATTCCCTCGGGGACGGCTTCGCCCAATTCCTCGAAGAGCGTGCGCCAGAACTCGGGAAGATGGCCTTCGGCATTGCGGAAGTTCATCGGGCGGGCGCTGAACAGCGCCCGCCCGTCCTCGAGGAGGTAGCTTTCATACACCAATTCCGAGCAATACATCTTGCCGTTGTTTGGGAGGAAAGACCAATCGTAGGCTTCGCCTATGTGCGTTTCGGCGCGGGCGAGGGCTTGTTCCGCATGGAAACCGTCCGCCACCACGCGCATCGCCACCACGCCGGGCTGGCCGTTGACTTTCGGGGCAAGGGAAAAGAACGTGTCCCATGCGGTGCGTGCCACTCCGCAGCGGCTCGAGGCTTCCACCACATAAGGCTGGCCGTTCTGCACGCCCACTATGGCCACATGCGAGAACTTGAGCGAATCGTGTTGCGCCGTGGCATCGGCAATGGCTCCCGAGAACGCGGACGCATCGGCCAGCACAAACAACAGGTCGCCCGATTGCGGAACATAGGCCTCGCCCGCGCGCCGTCCATTGCTGTGGCAGGCTATCGTCATGGCCAACAACAGGAAAAGTCCGATACGAAAAATCCTTTTCATGCTTCACCCTTCATTATGCGGATACAAATATTGCGTTTTTTTTACGAAATTCGCGACATATACGATTTTTATGGCACGCCGGGGAACACGGTTGCGCAGCAACCGACTCAACTTTCTGCTGATATTCTTTTCCACCGCCGTTCTGGCCTTTGCGTTGGTCTATGCCTTGGTGCTGGTGAAGCAAAAGGCGAAGGACGAACGCCGGAGCATTCAGAACTGGGCGTATGCCATGCGGCGGCAGGAGGCCTTGGAACAAAAGGTGCGCACCCTCTATGCCAATATGGAGACCGAGGAACGCCAGTATGCCATGGTGTGGTCTTTCGTGTATGAGCGTGTTTTCGACCCCACGCCCTCTTCGTTGCGCGAATTCGAGCAGCTGCGGCGAATTCTCCTGCACAACAACCGTCCCTTTATCCTCACCGACGGCAAAGACAGGCTCATCGAGTCGCACGACCCCGACATCGACCTCTCGCTTCACACCACTTTCGACGACAAACTGGCCGAGGCATACAGCATCTACCCGCCCATTCTGATAGACGCGCAGGGCATGGTCTACAAACTCTATTTCAAGCCCTCGGAAGTGTTCTACAACATCCGCGACATCTTCACCTCCTTGGAAAATTCCTTCAGCCGCGAAGCCTTGCAGACCACTTCCGACATCAATGTGCCCGTGCTGATGACCGATTCGGGAGGCGAGGTGATTTTGGCCTACGCCAACATGGACGAGAAAATCCTCTATTCGCGGGAGGCCGTGGCCAAGGAGCTGCGCAGTATGGCGCGCGAGAACAAGCCTGTGGAGATAGCGCTTTCGGAAGAAGACGGAGATGTCTGTTTTGTGTATTATTATTCTTCCGCGATGCTGCACAACCTGCGGATGATGGCGTGGTTGCTGCTGGTGACGCTTCTGTTGGCCATTCTGGGTGTGTTGCTTATGCTCAACTTCGCCCAAAAGATGGAGCAGAATCAGGTTTGGTGGGGCATGTCGAAAGAGACGGCGCACCAGTTGGGCACGCCGCTTTCCTCGCTCTTGGCGTGGATAGACTTCTACCGCATGGAGGAAAATCCCGTGCTGACGCGCGAAAATCTGCACGAAATTGAAAAGGATGTGCGCCGCATAGAGTTGGTGACCCACCGTTTTTCTAAAATCGGCTCCGTGCCCGAATTGAATTGGGAGAATGTGGTGCCGGTGGTCTATCGTGCGGTGGATTATCTGCGGGGACGCAGTTCGTCGCGGGTACGTTATATCATCAATAAGCCCGAAGATGCGGTGGTGATGGCGCAAATCAACGCCTCGCTGCTGGAGTGGGTTATGGAAAATCTCTGCAAGAACGCTCTCAACGCCATAGAAGACAAGGAAGGTGAAATCCGTATCGAGTTGAGCGAAAACGAACAATCGGTGTTCATGGATGTGGAGGACAATGGAAAGGGCATGACGCAAGGATTGGCCGCCAAAATCTTCGACCCCGGTTTCACCACCAAAACCCGGGGCTGGGGCATGGGGCTTTCGCTCTGCAAGCGGATTGTGGAGGAGTATCACGAAGGCAAGATTTTTGTGCGGAGCACCGTTCCGGGGCAAGGCTCTGTGTTCCGTATCGTTCTACGCAAGCAGGTCAAGAACCGATGAATCCCGGACTTTATATCCATATTCCTTTCTGTCGCCGCAAATGCGCCTACTGCGGGTTTTTCTCGCGGGCGGGTCTGACCCCCGACATGCAGGCCGCCTATGCGGAGGCTTTGTTGCGGGAAGCGGCTTTCGTGAGCCGAAACGAATACGGCGGGGCGGTGGTGAAGGCGGAGACCCTCTATATCGGAGGAGGCACGCCCAGCCTCATGCCTGTGGACTTCTATGCCGATCTGCTCGACGCTCTCTCGGCGTACTTCGATTTCTCCGACCTGCGCGAGGCTACTTTCGAGGCCAATCCGGAAGGACTTACCGAAGACTATCTGCGTGGTCTGTATCAACATACGCCGATACGCCGGTTGAGCATAGGCGTGCAGTCGTTTTTTGACGAAGACTTGAAGCGGTTGAACCGCGGCCATACGGGACGCGAAGCCGTGCAGGCGGTGGAGAACGCACGCAAATCGGGCTTCGAGAACCTTTCGGTAGACTTGATTTTCGGCTTGTATGACAAGGAAAAACAAAGCCGTTGGAAGGAAAACCTTTCCCGTATGGCCGCGCTTTCCGTGCCGCATTTCTCCGCCTACGCGCTCACCGTGGAGCCCGGCACCTTGCTGGCCAAGCAGTTGGAAAAGGGGATGGTGAGGATAGCCGATGATGTTTTGCTCGAAAAGGAGTATCTTTACCTGCAACAGTTTGCGCACGAGACAGGCTACGAGGCCTACGAGATTTCGAATTTCGCGCGCGCGGGCAGGTACGCCATGCACAACACGAACTATTGGCGCGCGCGTCCCTATGTGGGCCTCGGCGCTTCCGCACATTCCTTTTTCGGAGACCGACGGGTGTGGAATGCGGCGGATTTGGCGGCCTATATGGCCGACCCCGTGGGCAGCAGGCAAGGCGAAACCTTGAGCGAAAAGGATTTGTATCACGAATATGTGATGACGGCCTTGCGGACGGTATGGGGCGTGGAACGGGAAACCCTGCGGCGTTTTTCGCCTTCCTTGCAGGCGGATTTCGCAAGGCAGGCCGAGAGACAATGCGGGTTGGGCAACTTGGAACCTACGCCGAAAGGCTATCGGGTGCCGGAATCCCGCCGCTTTTTGACCGACGGCATCGCCGTGGAATTTTTTTAAGAACAGCGAGATGCGAAGACGGATTTTATTTTATGTGCTTCTGACGGCAACTCTCCTTGCAGGGACGGGGCAGGGGGCGCGGGCGCAGTTTGCGCTTCCTTGCAGGGCCGAACTTCCCGTTTCGGAAGACGACACTCCTTTTTCGATAGTTTCCTTGGAGCGTTTGGGTGTGTTGGTGGTGATGCGGCAGAACGATTTGTTCTCGCCCCGCGCCGAGCGCAGGCTCTATTTCTACGATGAGAATCTCGCCCTGCGTTGGGAGTCCGCTTTGGCCACCGAAAGCCTCTACCGCTATGCGTGCTACGAAATCGAGGAAGACAGCGTGCGTTTCTTCCTGACCACCCTGCCCGAGAAAACGACCCTTCCCGCCTTTCTGGAAATTGCGGTCTGCGTGGCCGACGGCGCCTACAACAAGCGCTATCATACGGTGGATGTGAGCGAACTGCACAAGACCGATATCGAAAGTTTCGCCATGCACGGCAAGCAAATGCTCTTCTTGGCGCATACCCGCGACGCCTACGTGCAATATGCCTTCGACGGCGCCACGGATTCGTTGCGCTCGGTGGAGGTGGCTTCCTCCAAAGACTACGACCTTTGCGACGTGCAATGGGATTTCGCCTCACACAAAACCTATTTCCTTTTCCGCGACAAGGAACTGCGGGAAAAAGACCTGCACATTGTGGTGGGCGATATGTTCTCGGCGCAAATGAACCCGCTTGCCCTCTCGAGCCCGCGTTCGGATTTGCGCCTCACCGATGGGCGTATCCTCGCCGCCGGAAACGATGCGTTCTTGGTGGGCGGCACATGGAACACCGAAAGTTCCAAACAGCACACCTCCCACTACGACCGCGGCACCGAAACGGCGGGGCTTTTTACCTGCCGCTACGAAAACGGAAGGCAAACGGCCTTCAACCTACACTATTACTTGGATTTTCAAGGCGTGGACAGCCTGATGAGCGCGGAGGAAAGCTATAAACTGAACTCGGTGCGGCAGAGAGCCAACGGACGCTTCATTTTGCCCGACTATCTGTGCGAACTCTATTTTTGGGCGCAGGACGGCGCCTTTCATCTAATGGGCGAGACCTACGACCGGCTCATCACCACCACAACCGATGTTTCGTATGATTTCTACGGACGCATGATGCCCTACACCCGCACCTCTTTCGACGGCTACCAATACAAGAACGCTTTTTATACGGCGGTGGATTCGGCGGGCAGGGACATCGCCGCCTCGGTGTTCGACATTCATCATGTGCGCAGGGAAAGCGACAGGGCGCAGATTACGGCTTTTGTGCAGGATACCGCGGCGGGAAAGATTCTTTACGCCTATCTGTCGCAGGGAATGGTGTTTTATCGGAGTATCGGCAAGGAAAGCGGATTTACGCCTTTACGCTCGTTCCGCTTGGCACCGTCCGTGCCGAACGACCGTGTGCAGCGTACATGGAACGAGGGGCTTTTGCCTTGGTATCCGGGATGTGTGCTGTCCTACGGATACCAACAGATCCTCAACCCTCGGCGCAAGGGGAAAAGTCGTCAGAACGTGTTTTATATGAACAAGCTGATGATAGAACAACGCGCCGCTGACGACAACCGGGATTAGCGGCGTTTTTCGGCGAAATTTCCGCCGACAGGCGTGTCGGGCGCCGGTGCGGGATGCGGTTTCTTAGAGACAGGAGCCACTGCGACGCCGGATGTGGTGTTGCAGAAATCGGGGGTGCGGGCCACCGTCGTTACGCCCCGGTGCGAGGAGCAGGAAGAGAAGATGCCCATGCACAAAATACTCAGGACAAGGATACTGCCCATCACAAAAAAACGATTCTTTCTCATACGTTCCAAATATTTACCCCAAAGGGAAATCCACGGCAAAGGTAATGAATTTCTTTGTATCTTTGATTTTTAAACGCGCAAAATAAACTACGCATAAAATAAAGAAAAACAAATAGTCATGAGCATTTCTATGAATCCGCACCCCTTGGTGCAATTCTTGCAGAAGCCTGCCGCGGACTTTACCCGGCAAGACATTCTGCGTTTTATCGAGGAAAACAAGATTGAAATGGTCAACTTCCGCTATGTGGCGGGCGACGGCCGTCTCAAAACCCTCAACTTCGTGGTGAACGATTTGGATTATATCGACACCATCCTGCGCTGCGGAGAACGTGTGGACGGCTCGAGCCTCTTCAAGAACCTCGACGCGGGCGCCAGCGACCTCTATGTAATTCCGCGCTACCGCACCGCCTACATGAATCCCTTTGCGGAACGTCCCACCTTGGATTTGCTCTGCTCCTACTACGACAAGGACGGAAAGCCTTTTGAAAGCGACCCCGCCTATGTGATGCACCGTGCCGCCGAGGTGATGCGCGAGAAGACCGGTTTCGACTTCTACTGCATGGGTGAGCTGGAATACTATGTAATCGGCCCCGAAGACAGTCTTTTCAAGGCCGACGACCAAAGAGGCTATCACGAATCTTCGCCCTACACCAAGTTCGAGAATTTCCGCAAGGAAGCGATGTTGGCGATGGCCGCCTGCGGCTGCCGCATCAAATACGGACACTCCGAGGTGGGCAACTTCAGCATGGACGGCAAGAACTACGAACAGAACGAAATCGAATTCCTGCCTTGTCCCATGGAAGAAGCCGCCGACCAACTCATCATCGGCAAGTGGATTCTGCGCACCATGGCCTACGAACAAGGTCTTTTGGTGACCTTCTCGCCCAAAATCACCGTGGGTAAGGCCGGTAGCGGCATGCACATCCACACCGCCATTATGAAGAACGGCAAGAATCAGATGCTCGACGCCAACCGCAAGCTTTCGGACACGGCGAAGAAAGCCATTGCCGGCTATCTGGATTGCGCCGCTTCGCTGACGGCTTTCGGCAACACCAACCCCATGTCGTACTTCCGTTTGGTTCCTCATCAGGAAGCGCCCACCAACATCTGCTGGGGCGACCGCAACCGCTCGGCCTTGGTACGTGTGCCGCTGGGCTGGGAAACCGACAAGAACATGGCCGTGAACGCCAATCCGCTTGAAAGGAAACTCAAGCCGAACTATCAGAACAAACAGACCGCCGAATTCCGCGCTCCGGACGGTTCGGCCAATGTTTATCTGTTGATTGCCGGTCTTTGCGTGGCCGCCCGTCACGGTTTCGAAATGAAGAACAACCTCAAGTTTGCGAAAGACAACTATGTGGATATGAATATCTTTCATGCCGAAAACAAAGAAAAGGCGAAGAAATACCTGCAATTGCCCGTTTGCTGCGAGGATTCGGCGGAATGCCTGAAGAAGCAACGTGCCGTGTACGAAAAATACGGTGTGTTCAGCAAGGGCCTGATTGACGGTATCATCAACACGCTCAAGTCCTACAACGACAAGAAACTGCGCGATCAGGTAGCCAAGAGCCCCACCAAGATGTTGGAACTGGTGGAGAAGTATATGCACTGCTAAGGCGCTTTTGTCTTATGGTGAAACCCCGCATTGGCAAATGGTGCGGGGTTTTTTTATACGCTTTCATTCTATTAATATAAAAATTGCGAGACAGAAAAAAAAGGATTACATTTGTGTCCGATTAAATTTTTCGCATGATGAACTATTTGTTGGAAACTCAAGGCGTGGTGAAGCGTTACGGCGCATAC
>CAMWVZ010000027.1 GCA_947177845.1 uncultured Bacteroidales bacterium
GCAACTTACCGGCCTTGAGCACGTTGGCCAAGTCCTGACCTTCTTCCACGGTGAAACCGCCGGTAATGGACGAACGGCCTCCGGGAATTTCCCCGTTTACCGTAGGCCACGAATAGGCCACGTTGTCAAGCACAATCGCAATCGAACGACCGATGTTGTGGCCGGTGAGGTTCTTCCATACGCGGGCACCTTCGGTGTTCATGCTCATGCTGATTTCCACACCGCCGTTCTGCCCAAAATCCTGACGGGCATCGGTGATGACATCGCCGCCGAGAGGAGCGCGACCGTCGCGGGTGCTCACTTTCAGCGCCACGAGCGAATAGATATCGGTATTGTTCTGAATGGGTTTTACCGACCAAACGAACTTGACGTTGCGGGGGAATTTCGAGGAAGCCTGCTCAAGCATACGGTCTACCTTTTCCATATCCTTGGCGCGGGCATAGCCCACCACCGGTCCCTGACGCTGTTCGTCGCCTTGGAAAAGCGTAGGCATCAACACCGCGAAAAGAGGATTCTGCGCCTGCCATTGCGCGGCATCGAGACCTTCTTCGGTGGTGGTGCCGTTGTTGTTCAACTGCGCCAGAAGTTCGTCTTCGGCCTGGGTGGCGGAATCTTTTTCGGTTTTCTGTTCGGCTACCGTGGTTTCGGTTTCAGCCTCGCCCTGCAGGTTCTGCACCGACACCAAGTAGGTGTTGGCTTCCTGCAGATAGGGTGCCAATTCGCTGAATTCGTAGGTTTCCCAAAATTCGAGCTGGGCGGTTCCCTGCAGAAGCTTGCGCACACGGGCGGGGTCCTTCACGCCGGGCAATTCCACCAAGATACGGTCGGTCTGCGCCAATTTCTGAATATTGGGCTGCGCCACACCGAATTTGTCGATACGGGTACGGAGAATCTGATACGTGCGGTCGAAAGCGCCGGAGGCCTCCTTGCGTACCGCCGAAAGCACCTCTTCGTTGGTGGAAGTGGCGCTCACGTCTTTCATCTCGAAGCTGAAAATGGCGGCCATTTGGGCGTTGGGGTCCTTTTCGTTCCAAACCCGGCCGAACACATCCACAAAGTTGGTGTTGGGTTCGGTGCGGTTCACAATCACCGCCTCTTCCATCACACTATTAAAGAAAGGATCTTCGCTGAAACCCGAAAGGGCGCGTACCACATCGGCGGTCGAAACTTCCATCAACACGTTCATACCGCCGCGCAGGTCCAAACCGAGGTTCAGTTCGCGCGCCTTGCATTCCTTGTAGGTATATTTGCGGATGAGGATGTTGTATACCACCTCGTTGCCCACCGAATCAAGAAAATACTGATGTTTGCGGTTGAAGATCGAATCGTAGAGGAAACGTTCGACAACTTCGTTGCCCTGCGCCAAAGCCTGCGCTTCCACAGCCGTATTCTGCGCGGCGAAAGCATCGGCTTTCTTGTCCACTTTCCGCGCGAAGAACGTAAAGGAAAGCTGGAACAAGCAAATAATAGCCAAGGTTATCGCAAAAAACCTGATAACACCCTTGTTCTGCATAACTATATAATGTTTATTTTGTTAAAAATCGTGTAAAAAGCCTGCAAAGATACGATAATTTTCATAATGCCCGGTGTTCGGTCATTTCGCCGCGCAGGGGACGGGCCAACATCTTACAACTTTGGGTGTAGGAAAGCCCCTTGCCCAGCACATACATCATCTTGGCCACCGCCGCCTCCGTGGTCATATCGCGGCCGTCCACCACGTCGCAATCCTGCAAAAGCGTGCTGGCGGCATATTTGCCCATCTCCACACTGCCCTCGGCGCATTGCGTAACATTGAGCACGGGGATATGGAGTTTCTTCATGAGCTTGATCCATTGTTCGAATTCGCGGCACGAAGGCGCGTTGCCCGAGCCGTAGGTTTCGAGCACCACCCCGCGGAAACGCGAGAAAAACGAAGATTCGAGGCAGAAAGGACAGCCGGGGTAGAGCTTGAAGATAAAGATACGGTGTTCGAGTTCGGATTGCAGGCGGAAGCCCTCCTGTGTGGATTTGGCATGAATCCGGTTGAGCTTGTCCGACCACTTCACATGCACGCCCGCCTTGGCCAAAGCGGGAAAATTGGGACTATGGAAAGCCGTGAAGCTTTCCGCACTGTATTTGGTGATGCGGTTGCCCCGATAAAGACTGTCGCCGAAGCACACGCACACTTCCCGCACCTTGGCCCTGCCCTGTTCGTCGACGGCCGCGGCCATTTCTATGGAGTTGACCAGATTGGCCTTTCCATCGCTGCGGAGCACGCCCACAGGAAGCTGCGAGCCGGTAAGGATGACAGGCTTGTCGAGGTTTTCGAGCATGAA
Source organism: uncultured Bacteroidales bacterium (assembly GCA_947177845.1). GTDB lineage: Bacteria > Bacteroidota > Bacteroidia > Bacteroidales > P3 > Pullibacteroides. The sequence goes on from CAMWVZ010000027.1 coordinate 2,316, forward strand.
ACTGAGCGCGGAGGCGGTGAAAGCCATGGTGTCGGTGCCGTGCAGCACCACAAAACCGCTGTAACGCTTGTAGTTGTTGCGGATTACGTTGCCGATTTCGTTCCACCTCTCGGGCCCCATATCCGAAGAATCAATCAGATGCGGAAAACTATAAGCCGAAATATCCACATCGAGGTTGTCCAAATCGGGAATAGACTCCTTGAGCCTTTCGAACTTGAAAGGGGAAAGAGCGCCCGTCTGCGGATCCTGTATCATGCCGATGGTTCCGCCCGTATATACTAACAGTATCTTTCTCTTGGCTGTCATTTCACATCAATCTTTCCGAACAGGCTGCAAAGGTATGAAAACGATAGAAAATATTTGTACCTTTGCAAGATTGCGTATGCCGCGCCACCGTGGCGGCTTGCAGAGAAGAAAAAAAATCAATTAAAAACATAAAACCATGGAATTACCTTTCGCAGAATCTTGGAAAATCAAGATGGTGGAGCCTATCCGCAAGAGCACGCGCGAACAGCGTGAAAAATGGCTCAAGGAAGCACATTACAATGTGTTCCAACTTAAATCCGAACAAGTTTACATCGACTGCATCACCGACTCCGGTACCGGTTCGATGAGCGACCGTCAGTGGGCGGCCATGATGATGGGCGACGAAAGCTATGCCGGCGCCTCGTCCTTCTTCCGCCTCAAGGACACGATTACCCGCATCACGGGCTTTGAGTATGTGATCCCCACCCACCAGGGCCGTGCCGCCGAAAACGTATTGTTCAGCCACTTGGTGAAACCCGGTGCCATCGTTCCCGGCAACTCGCACTTCGACACCACCAAGGGTCACATCGAAAGCCGCAAGGCTACCGCCGTAGACTGCACGATCGACGAAGCCAAGGACACCCAGCTCGAACTTCCCTTCAAGGGCAACGTAGACCCCAAGAAATTGGAAAAGGTGTTGGCCGAAAACGCCGACAAGGTGCCTTTCATCATCGTCACCATCACCAACAACACCGCCGGCGGCCAGCCCGTTTCCATGCAGAACCTGCGCGAAGTGAGGGCCATCGCCGACAAATACAAGAAGCGCGTTATCCTCGACTCCGCCCGTTTTGCCGAAAACGCCTACTTCATCAAGACCCGTGAAAAAGGCTACGAAAACAAGACGATTAAGGAAATCGTAAAGGAAATCTATTCGTTGGCCGATGCCATGACCATGTCGGCCAAGAAAGACGGTATCGTGAACATGGGCGGTTTCATCGCCACCCGTCACGAAGACTGGTACGAAGGCGCCAAGTGCTTCTGCATTCCTTTCGAAGGCTACCTCACCTACGGCGGTATGAACGGCCGTGATATGGACGCTTTGGCTGTCGGTTTGGACGAAAACACCGAATTCGACAACCTCGAAACCCGTATCAAGCAAGTGGAATATCTGGCCAAACGCTTCGACGAATTCGGCATTCCCTACCAGCGTCCTGTCGGTGGTCACGCCATCTTCGTAGATGCCACACGTATCCTCACCCAGGTTCCCAAGGAAGAATTCCCCGCCCAGACGCTCACCACCGAGCTCTATCTGGAAGCCGGTATCCGTGGTTGCGAAATCGGTTACATCTTGGCCGACCGCGACCCCGTTACGCGCGAAAACCGTTTCGGCGGCCTCGACCTGCTCCGTCTCTGCATCCCGCGCCGTGTGTACACCAACAACCACATGGACGTGATTGCCGTGGCCATGAAGAACGTGTTCGACCGTCGCGACCAAATCAAACGCGGTGTCAAGATTGTTTGGGAAGCCGAACTGATGCGTCACTTCACCGTTCAGCTCGAAAGACTCTAATCTTTTTCCTGAATTTCCGAAGGGTGGCGCAGGATACGTTGCGCCGCCCTTTTTTGTTGGTTTTCAACCGACGTTTAACTTTCTGTTTTTGCCATGCACCTTGCGGCCAAGCACATCCGTCTGTTTCTCAAAGCCTTCCTTATAGGGGGCGCGGTGATGCTTTTCGCCTGTTCGTGCAACAGCCTCAAGAAAGTGCCGCAAGACGAAAGCCTGCTTGTGGCCAATAAAGCCAAAATCAGCGGCAAGGGCATCATCTCCAAATCCGATATGCTCCACATGGTGGTGCAGGAACCCAACAGCCGCTTTTTCGGAGCCCGCGTCAAGCTCAGTTTCTACAATTGGGCGAAAGACAAGGACAATTGGTGGAACAACCGCCTGCGCAGAATAGGCGAGGAACCCGCCATTTTCGACTCCTCCCTCATCACCTCCTCGCAGGAGAGGATTCTCTCCTTAGCCAACAGCAAGGGCTATTTCTCCCCCACCCTCACCACCGAAGTACACCGCAAGGGAAAGGACAAGCGCAAGGTGGAGGTGTCGTATATGCTCAAACTCGGCGAGCCCTATCATCTGCGCAACATCTACCTGCATGTGGACGACGACAGCCTCACCGACAAACTCCTGCGCTGGGACAAGGAAACCTTGCTCAAAAGCGGTATGCAGTATCAGGTGAGTATGCTCGACAAAGAGCGCACCCGCATCACCGAGCAGTTGCAGAACGAAGGCTATTGGGCGTTCAATAAAGACTTTATCAATTATCAGATAGACAGCTCGGTGGGTAACAAACAAATGGATGTGGATTTATACGTGCGGCGGCTGGTTTCTCCGTTTGTAGACAGTCTCACGGGCGAACCCATCCGGCTCAGCCATAAACGCTACCGCATCGGAGACGTGTACATCCAACCGCAGTCCCGCTCGCAGATTCTCGAACAGGACCCCGTTGTCGACACCACCCTTTTCGAGAACATCAGCCGCCGCAAAAAACGGAAAGGCAAATCGGGTCCCGAGTATTATATTCTGAATCAAGGGAAACCCATCATACGCTACAAACCTGTCATTCAAAAGACCTTTTTGGAGAGCGGCGATTATTACGCCTTGCGGAACGAACGCAGAACCTACGACAATCTGAGCGACCTGCGGGTGTTTCAGTATACCGACATCTCGCTGAAAGAAAAGCCCTACGACACATCCAAATCCTTCTACGAAAACGACTTGCTCGACTGCCATATCCGTATGTTGCAGGGCAGCCGTTTCGGGTTCAGCGTGGAAGGCCAGCTCACCACCACATCGGGTATTCAGGGCATTGCCGTGGGCGTGTCTTTCCAAAACCGCAACACCTTCGGGGGCGGCGAAATCCTGAGCGTGCGGCTTCGGGGCGTGTATGAATTGCAGGCTACCGTAGACCGCGAAAAGAACAAGACCTTTCTCAACACGTTCGAGGCCAAGGCCGAGGTATGCCTCGAATTTCCCCGTTTCTTAGTGCCGGGCGGCATGAACTGGACCTCCAAACATTTCCGTCCCTCGAGTATCATCTCCCTCAGTTACAGCTATCAACAAAAGCGCGATTATTCGCGGGGCATCTTCAACGCCACTTTCGGCTATCATTGGCGTGAAAATTATACCGAACACACCTTCAACCCCTTGGAAGCGAGCGCCGTACAGATGCTCCAAACTTCGAGTAGCTTTCAATCCTCTCTGGACGAATACAGACGGACGCAAAACTACCGTCTGCTCTATCAATACAGCAACCATTTCATCCTCACCCCGCACTATCAGTTCGTATTCAACAACTACAAGAGCGACGAGGTAAAGGATTTCGAATATTTCGCCTTGGATGTGGAGGTGGCGGGAAGCTTGCTCTACGGCATCGCCTATGCCATCCACGGCAAGAAAGACGCTTCTTCGGCGGGCTATCAGATTTTCGGGCTGCCGTTCTCGCAATACGCCAAAATTGAAGCCGACTACCGGCATCATTTCGTGTTCGGCAAACGCACCGAACTGGTGTTCCGCGGTGCGGTGGGGGTAGGATACAGTTACGGAAACGCGGTGGCGCTGCCCTACGAAAAGAGTATGTTTATCGGCGGCAACAGCACCCTGCGGGCCTGGCCGCTCTATCAGCTGGGCCCCGGCATCTACGCCCTGCCCGAGGGAAAGACCGATTTCGAGCGTTTGGGCGATGTGATGTTGGTGTTCAATCTGGAACAACGTTTTCCTATCGTGAGCGGCTTGCGGGGGGCGGTGTTCCTCGATTTGGGGAACATCTGGATGGTGCGGCCCAATGAGGCTTTGCCCGGGGGCGAGTTCAAGTTTACGGAATTCTACAAGCAGTTCGCTTTCGGCACCGGCGTAGGTCTGCGCTACGATTTCAAGTTTTTCCTGATTCGCGTGGACGTGGGAATTCCCTTGCGCGACCCCTCGCTCCTGAGCACGGGACAAAATACGTGGGTAATCCGTCACCTGCGTTGGCGGAACCTTTTGTTCAACTTCGGCATCGGGTATCCGTTTTAGGAACCGGACCGTCTATTTTCACATTTATATAATGGTGAACTTTTCGAAGAAGATACTGCGCCTTTGGGGTTGGAACGCCGAGGGATTCACGCCCGCCGACGAGCGTTATATCCTGATTGTGGCCCCCCACACGAGCTGGCGCGACTTCGTTATCGGGAAACTGGCGCTCGAGGCCAAAGGCGTTCCCGCCGTGTTCCTCATCAAGAAAGAGTTTTTTGTGTTTCCTATCCGCCGCCTGCTCAAAGGGCTCGGGGGGCTGCCCGTAGACCGCAGGCACGCCGGAGGCATCATCGAAAGCACCGCAAGCCTGCTCGAGCGCCACAAAGACCGCCGCATGGCCGTGGTCATCACCCCCGAAGGCACCCGCCGCCGCACCGAAAACTGGAAGAAAGGCTTTTACGTGCTGGCCCGCCGCACCCACCTTCCCGTCTACGCCGGCATCGTGGACTACCGCAAGAAAACCTGCGACATCCTCCCCGCCCCCCTCGACCTCGACAAACCTTTCGACGCGGTGATGAAAGACCTTTCCGAAATCTATAAAGGCGCCCAAGGCAAATATCCCGAGAACTTTAATTTTTAGAATTCGGGATTTTTTTGTACCTTCGCGCCCCTGCCGTGGAAAAGCGGCGGGAAATAAACCATTATTAAACCCTAACAAAGTAAAACGATGAATCAGTACGAAACCGTTTTCATTATGACTCCCGTTTTGTCTGAAGAACAGATGAAGGAAGCGGTAAAGAGGTACCGAAACTTGCTCGTTGAGCAAGGAGCCGAGATCGTCTTCGAAGACAACTGGGGGCTGAAGAAATTAGCCTACCCCATTCAGAAAAAGGCTACCGGATTCTATTATCTGATAGAATTCAAGGCCGAAGGAAAGGCTATCGGCGTGTTGGAAACCGCTTTCCGCCGCGATGAAAAGATGTTGCGCTTCCTCACCACGAAGCTCGACAAGCATGCTATCGCCTACAACGAAAAGAAGCATGCCAAGAAAGCCGCTGACGCAAACCCTCAAAACAACTAAGCCATGGCAGTAGATAACGATATCAAATATCTGACCCCGATTGCGGTAGATACCAAAAAGAAGAAATGGTGCCGTTTCAAGAAGAGCGGTATCAAATATATTGATTACAAGGACGCGGACTTCTTGATGAAATTCGTGAACGAACAAGGCCGGATTTTGCCCCGCCGCATCACCGGTACTTCGCAGAAATATCAGAAGAAAGTTTCGCAGGCTATCAAACGCGCCCGCCACTTGGCTTTGATGCCCTATGTAGGCGACTTGTTAAAGTAAGGAGGAAGATCTATGGAAGTTATTTTGAAGCAAGACGTGGCCAAGTTGGGCTACAAAGACGATATCGTAACCGTTAAGAACGGTTATGCCAACAACTATCTCATCCCGCAAGGTCTTGCCGTTATGGCGACCCCCGGCATGAAGAAGATGCGTGAGGAAACTATCCGTCAACGCGCTTTCAAAGAAGAGAAAATCAAGCAGGAAGCGCAGGAATTGGCGGCCAAGATCAACGGCTTGGTGGTTAAGATTGCCGCGAAAGCCGGCACCTCGGGCAAGATTTTCGGTTCGGTCAACAGCATTCAGATTGCCGACGCCTTGAAAGAACAGCACAATGTGGAAATCGACCGCAAGCGCATTTCCATTCCCGGTGAAGCTATCAAGGAAATCGGTCAGCACACGGCGATGATCGGTCTTCACCGTGAAGTCAAGGCCGAAATCACCTTGGATGTTTTCGCCGAATAATTCCTTACGGCAAAAAACGAGGAAGGCCGCTCTATTTAGGGCGGCTTTCTTTTTAAATTCAGCCTATGCCTTTAAGCAGCACACAAATCAAAAGACTCAAAAGTTATTCGCAAAAGAAATTCCGCCGTTTGGACGGGGTTTTCGTGGCCGAGACGCCCAAAGTGGTGGAGGTGCTTTTGGAGGGAAATTGCAGAATGTGCGAGATTTACGCCCTTCCCTCTTGGTTGGAGCGGGAGGAGAACAGGGCGCGGGTGAAGCGTTGTGAAAAAACGCAGGGCACCGAAATCGCCGTGACCGAGATTTCGCCCAAGGAGTTGGAGCGTATCAGCGGTTTGGAAACGCCGCACGAGATTTTTGCGGTCTTGCAGATGCCGCAGGGCCTTTCGGTTTTGGATGATACTCTGTTGAAAGGGTGTTCCTTGGTGCTGGACGACATCCGCGACCCCGGTAATCTGGGCACGATGCTGCGGGTGGCCGATTGGTTCGGCATCGACCATGTGCTCTGTACCGAAAATTGCGCCGATGCCTATCAGCCCAAGTGCGTGCAGGCGTCCATGGGTTCTATGGGGGTCTGCGACATCCGTTGCGCAAGGCGGGATGAACTTGTGGCCTTTGCTTCGAAACCGCGCCACGTCTACGGCACGTTCCTGCAAGGCGACAACCTCTATCAAACCGACCTTGCCCAAGAAAGCGCTTGGTATATCATCGGCAACGAGGCGCACGGCATAGGTTCCGATTTGGAAAGCATCGTGCAGCAACGGCTCACAATTCCCGCCTTTCCCAAACACACCACGGGGGCCGAGTCGCTCAACGCCGCCATCGCCACCGCCATCCTCTGTTCCGAGATACGGAGGTAACCATATTAATATAAAAGTTTCCAAGCTTCAGACAAAAAAAAGGCGGCCGACCAAAGTCAACCGCCCCTTTCTATTATCGGCAGAACCGTTTATTTGGCGTCGTATGCCCACTTGAGCCAGATACCGCCCCAAGAGAAGCCCGCCCCGAAAGCGCAGAGCACAATATCGTCGCCTTTCTTGAACTGCTTTTCCCATTCGCACAGCAAAAGAGGAATGGTTGCCGCCGTGGTGTTTCCGTATTTTTCGATATTGATCATGACACGTTCGTGGGGAACGCCCAGCCGCCTTTGCACGGCATCGATGATACGCAGGTTGGCCTGATGCGGAGCCACCCATACTTTGGAGGCATCCAAGCCGTTGCGTTTCACAATGTTTTCGGCCACATCCGCCATTTTGGAAACCGCCCACTTGAATACGGGCTGCCCTTCCTGATAGATGTAGTGCCAACGTTTATCCACCGTTTCGTGGGTGGGAGGAATGAGCGAACCGCCGGCTTTCATGTGCAGGTGCGTCCAACCCGAACCGTCGGAATAGAGCTCTTCGTCCAACACGCCGAGTTTCTCGGTGGTGGGTTCAATCAGCACGGCCGCCGCCCCGTCGCCGAAGA